>CAZUJO010000515.1:0-2695 GCA_964619995.1 uncultured Leptospiraceae bacterium | reverse complement strand
AACTGGGGCTTCGCGCCCCGGATGTGATCGTAACGGACATTTCGCTGAACGACGAGTCCGGCCTCGATCTCTTGAAATGGGTTCAGGAAAACAGGATCCCGGCTCCGGTGATCTTGATTACGGGGGCGCCAAGCCTCGGCACGGCGATGTCCGGGATTCGTCTCGGCGCCTTTGACTACATTGCAAAGCCGGTAACGCGCGATCAGATCCGGCCTGCAGTCCGCCGGGCGCTCGATGCGCGCGGGCAGGACGAAGAGATCCGGCGATTGCAGAGACTCATCGAGCTGCGGCGCCACCGTATGAAAACGCAGCAGCCCCAGCCGGGCGACGAGTCCATGTCCCGCGCAATGAACGATGCGCTCCACCGCGGCGAGTTCTGTCTTCACTTTCAACCGCGCCTTGAGACGGCTACCATGGAGTTGCGCGGATTCGAAGCGCTCCTGCGCTGGAATTCGCCAGAGCACGGCGCTGTTTCGCCTGTGCGCTTTATCCCGCTTGCGGAGCGATCGGGCTTTATTGTAAATCTGGGGCGATGGGTCATCCGTCAGGCCGTCGAAACGGCCGCTGCCTGGCACCGCGCGGGACTGGCGGCCGTGCCTGTCGCCGTGAACGTTTCTGCCCGGCAGTTTGAAAGGTCTGATCTGGTGCATGACGTTCGTTCGGAAATCGAAGCCTGCGAGGACATGCATCCTTCTCTTCTGGAGCTCGAAATCACAGAGAGCGTCATCATGGGCGCTGTCGAGCGGACCGGGGCCATGCTTGAGAGCCTCGCTTCCGCGGGAATCCTCCTTGCCCTGGACGATTTCGGGACGGGTTACTCATCGCTGAGCTATTTGAAGACCTTCCCGCTGCACGTTCTTAAAATTGACCGATCCTTCATAAAGAACCTGCCGGGAGATACGAAAGACCGGGCCATCATTACTACGATCATTCAGCTCGCACACAGCCTGAATCTTCGCGTCGTTGCGGAGGGTGTGGAGACGCAGGAACAGCTGGATTTCCTGCGAGAGCAGGGCTGCGACGAGGTGCAGGGATTCTATCTTTCACGACCCCTCTCCGCAGATCAGGCGCGCGAATACCTTCTGGCCTACGGGGAAAAAAATCCGCCGAAATTTCCGTACAAATACGGTATGCCCTCGTAGGCTTACGGATTGGGGCATGCCGGAATCCAGGATAGACTGAGAACCGAGAAGGAGGGGACCATGAACTTGATTCGAAAAAAAGACCGCTGTCTTGTGTTTCTTGCTCCCGAGGAACTCGGTCCATCTCTTCCCGCTGCACTGAGCGATGTCGGCCAGGAGAAATCTCCTGCAGTGGTCCTGCATCTTGCGGACTCCGAGGATCTGGCTCTCGATGATCTTTCCGTTCTGGCTTCCTTCGGCAATTCTCTCCGAGAGCGCGGTGTGCGTTTCGAAATTGTCGCAACCGAAAAATTGCGTCAGTATCTCTCAGAAACTTCGTGCGACGAAATTTTCAGCAGCATGAGGGACGCATGACTTCGGTCAATTACGAAGCGCTCCTTGCGGACTTCGTTACGGAGTCGGAGCAGCTTCTTGAATCCGCCGAAGCCAACGTGCTCGGGCTCGAACGCGAACGGTCGCGCGAGCTTGTAGATGCGGTGTTTCGGAGCATCCACACCATCAAGGGAAACGCAGGGATCTTCGAGCTCAAGCAGGTGATCTCTCTCGCGCATGCGCTTGAGACGCGGCTGAATCACCTTCGGTCCACTCCAGAAACCATCAACGACGAAACGATCGACCTGGTGCTGACGGCGATTGACGAACTGCGCCGCGTTATGCGCCAGCCCGACTACAGGCCCGACGCATCTCTGATGGACCGTCTCGGGCTTGAGGCCGCAGCCGCTCCGCAGTCTTCGGATCGGCCGGCTATGGCGCAGACGGATCGCCCGGCTGCGCAGCCGACGGAGATTGAGCCGCCCAAAAAAAGCGGCGAGGCGATCCGCATCCCGGCGAGGTTTGTCAAAGATGCGCGTGAACGCGGCACGACGCTGGCCGTTGCGTATCTCGACCTGGCCATGCAGGGAGGCATGTCTCTTTCTGCGTTCCGCGAACGAATCGGCAAGCTTCGCAATGCAAACGCGCTTCTCCAGGCGGGCATTCGGTTCGCGAAGCTCCCGCCTTTCGAACGTTTGAACGGCACGCGCCACCTTCCTTATTTTGCAGTCATTGCCGCGCCTGGAAATCCTGCGTCGCTCCTGGAAAGCGCCGGCTTGAAAGCCGAACAAATAAAGATCCTTTATGAACCTTCGAGGCCCGCGGACAGCATTCCTGCGGCTCCGTCCGCAGACGATTCGGCGGCAAAAACGCAAAATCAGGCTGCGGGCCCCGAGACGCGTGAACGATCCGAAACCGGCGAAGCGCGCGAACTGCGGACTGAAACCCACCTGCGCGTGCCCGTGAAGCTCATCGATATGCTCATGAACGTTGCCGGCGAAACAGTAATCGCTCGAAACGAACTTCTCCAGAAATCCGCCGCAATAGTTGAACCCGGAGTGCTTGCGGTGACTCGGAAACTGGGCCACCTCATCACGCGTCTGCAGGAAGGGATCATGCGCACCCGCCTGCAGGAGCTCAACCATGTGTTTCAGAAGATTCCGCGCATCATCCGCGATGCAGCGCATGCCACCCAGAAGCAGGTGGAGCTGACCGTAGAAGGCGGCCATGTAGAGCTCGAT
>CAZUJO010000514.1:1588-2703 GCA_964619995.1 uncultured Leptospiraceae bacterium | reverse complement strand
ATGGAAGACCGCGACCTTTCACGCTACATTCTGTGATGATTCGCGCGATCTAGATGCCTTCGCCGTGATGGCGCCGGTTCTGGTCGAGGTGTCCCCGGATGCTTTGCAGAATCGAGGAAGGAATCCGCACGCCCAGCTGCGACAGCCTGTCCTGGTATTTCATCAGAGAATAGTTGTGCTTGGAGCTCTTCACCAGCTCGTCGAATAATGTCCAGAGATAGGGCTTCATCTTCTCTACGAGTTCCTGGTTCTCAAGAAGGGGTTTCTGGTAGCGTCGAAGCAATCGCGCGTTGACGCCGCGGCATACGCTCCGGTAAAACGCAAAGCGAAGCAGGCAGCTCGATTCCGGGTCGCCGCGCCGGAGCTCTTTTTCAAGAAGATTCAAATTGATGCAGTCTACCACCTGGACGGGGTAGGGGCGGTCGCTGATGCCGCGAATCCAAGTGTGGATGAGAAGATTTTCCACATACTGCTGAGTGCGGCACTTCGGCGACGGACATTCGCCCTCGAATCCGTCTTCGCACACGACGTAGAGAACGAGATCGACGTCTGAAGTCTCCGTGGCGAGTCCGAAGTTCACGCTTCCCATTACATCGAAACCGACGGGAAGACCGGCTTCCGCGATGACGCGCGCGAAGGAGCGGAACTGCTGGATGCGCCGCCTCGAAGCAGAGGTTTCATGCTGACGAAAATACTTCTTGAGTTCATTGAACTCTTCGACCAGCGGATGATCCTGAAACGGAGGAATCATAGTTCCACGGGTCTCCCGCTTGTATCACGAAGGAACATGGAAAGATTCAGCGGCGAAACATCGGCCGCTCCGGGCAGGATTGTGCCGCGCAGACTGTTTTCTTCAACTCGAATGTCCATCAACGGAATGCTCTGCTCCTCCCGCAGGAGCATGAGACGAACGCGTTCGACTTTTCGGTTCTCGATGTACACTTCCGCGTATGTGCCTCCTGCCTGGTATCCTTCGATGGAGTCAACGCCGCCAAAGTTCGACGGATTGAGAAGGACGGAGCCGTTTCTTTTGGCGATGCCGTAGTCTTCGTGCACATGCCCGGAGACAACGAGCATCGGTGAATGTTCGTCCAGGTAGTTGCGCAGTCCTTGAG
>CAZUJO010000514.1:0-1578 GCA_964619995.1 uncultured Leptospiraceae bacterium | reverse complement strand
GTCCTTGAGAACCTACGTGGCCCATGGAAGGGATCCGGTCAAAAAAACCGTAAGCAGGATTGTGAATCACGCAGATGTCCGGGACGATGTCGTCAAAGAAGTTTTCCGGTTCGGAGTAGAGGGTCCCGTCAATGTTTCTCTCATGAAAAACAACGGCGAGCTTCTCGGGAATGCCTGAGGTCGCAACGGGCGCGCCTCCGTATCCGGCAATCGTGAGGCGGTCAAATTCGCGCGTTGCATGGTGGATGCTGCGGCCGCTCAATGCCGTATAACGCAGGTCTATGTCGTAATTTCCCGGCAGAACGAGCGTCTCGGCATTGCTGTACTTCGTGATGAGCGACTCGATCAGTTCGTATTTCTCTTTCATCGTCTTGGCCGCGATCTGGAAGAGCCTGCGGTATTCGGAAGCCTTGCGCAGGAGATCGAGACCTGGGCCGGTCGTGTATTTTTCAGGGAATCGAAGAATCTCCGTGGCGAAATCGTACGGATACATTCTTTCCGGCTGCTCTTTCAGAAGATTGTAGAAATCCTACTGAAGGCATACGAAGTCGTATATGTTGTTCTCATCGTAGAACGCTTTGTAGAGAATGTCGCCGGAGAGCAGGTATAAGTCTGCCTCCGTTGTCGAAAGCAGGACCCGCAGCTCTTTGAGCGCGTCGTGAATGTCCGTTGCGTAAATGATCTTCATGAACGAAGGAGTCTGCCTATCTCACTTTTCATTTTCGAAAGGAAGATCTGATTTGTAAACCGGGACACGCTTTTTCGGAAGTCTGCGGCGGAAAATCGCCGGGTTCGAGACTCTTCCACGGCTGCGAGAAGGGCCTCCGCGGTTTGTTCATAGAAGAACACTCCCGTTTTATCCGTTACGGTCTCCAGAGCGCCTCCGCGCCCGTAGGCGATGACAGGGCAGCCGTGCGACTGCGCTTCGACCGGAACGATGCCGAAGTCCTCGATGCCAGGGAAGATCAGTCCCCGCGCCTTTGAATAGAGATCTTCAATTTCTGCGCGCGGGACCTTGCCGCGGAACTCGACGTTCGGTCCGCCTTTCGCCTTCAGGCGTTCGAGGTCGGGGCCGTCTCCGACTACGACCAGTTTGTGTCCGGACCCTTTGAATGCTTCCACGGCCAGGTCGACCCGCTTGTAGGGAACAAGCGCGCTTACAATCAGGTAGAAGTCTGAGCGATCCATGGGGATCGATTTCGGGACAGTTTCGGCGCAGGGCGGGTGAACGACCGCGGCCGATCTTCCGTAATACTTACGAATTCGCTCTGCCACAAAAGCGCTGTTGGCAATATAGGAATCAACGCGGTGAGCGCTTGCGGAATCCCACATGCGCAGATAGTTCGCGAAGAACGGAAATACCAGCCGATTGAAAAGACTGCCTGGCGAGCCGTCTTCATTCTCAAACGGAAAATAGTCTTCGGTCATGTCCCAGACGTAGCGCATCGGGCTGTGAACAAAACAGATATGCGGTGTCCCGGGAGGGACAATCACACCTTTCGCCACGCAGTGCGAACTCGAAATGACAAGATCATACTTTCGAAAGTTGAAGGTTTCGATGGCCGCGGGAAATAGAGG
>CAZUJO010000513.1:0-2716 GCA_964619995.1 uncultured Leptospiraceae bacterium | reverse complement strand
ACGCTGGAAAGCGCAGCCTCTGGGCAACATTCCGCAAAGAAAAAGACCGCAAGGAAAGCGAGGGCGAAAATTAATTTCGCGGGGCCGGTGCGTTTCGCGCTGGCCGTCCTGCTTCTGGGCTGTCTCGGGCTCACGCAGTGCCGGACCAAGCCCACCGAGGAAGAGTGCGCTGAGGGATTCCTGAACTATGTGCGCCTCCAGACCGAAGGCGACAAGAATCAGGCTTCCATGATGGAAGAAGCAAAGATCGCTGCGAAAGATCTTGCAAAAGTCTGTGTGGCCAAAAAGTCCCGCAAGCGCGTTCTCTGCGAAATCAACGCAAAAAGGCTTCCAGACCTTTCCGATTGCACCGCTTTTTAATAGATTTCTGAATAACGCGCCATGCGTTTACTGGCAAAACCATGCAAAAAACAGCCTTCTGTCCGCAGGTAAAGCCCGTCCCGTTTGAGAAGATCGCGCCCGCATTGCAGCGCGTACAGCTTCCCGGCCGGTATGTGGGCGGTGAGTTCGGAATCATTCCCCGCGATCCAGGCAAAGCGAGCGTCCGCGCTGTGTTCAGCTACCCCGATACGTACGAGCTCGGGATGTCGAACGAAGGGCTGAAGATCCTGTATGACGCGGTGAACCGCGAGCCGAACTTTCTCGCGGACCGGGCCTTTCTTCCCTGGCCGGATTTCGGGCAGGCCATGCGCGAAGAGGGAATCCCTCTCTACAGCCTTGACCACAGACTGGAAGTGCGCTCCTTCGATGTGTGGGGATTCAACACGGCACATGAACTGCATTTTACAAATATCCTCCACGCTCTTGACCTTGCCGGCATTCCGCTGCTATCGCGCGAGCGGGGCGCAGAAGATCCCTTCATCATTACGGGCGGAACCGCTGTAACAAATCCGCTGCCGTTATTCGATTTTCTCGACGGAATCTTTCTCGGAGACGGAGAGGAAGCGATTCTCGAAATCATGCGGATCATCGAGAGCGGAAAGGCCGCCGGCAAAGAGCGCAATGAAATTCTCGCAGACCTGGCCGCTGTCGAAGGGCTTCTGATTCCTGCTCTCTATTCTGTTGAGATGAACGGCGATGACTGGCCTTTCTACAAGGGTCCCCTCGTTAAGAAGCGTACATACCGCGCCGAGAAGTTTGCCGCGCTGGAGAACGTTCTCGTTCCGAACATCGAAATCACTCAGGATCGCGTTGTGGTGGAAGTGAACCGCGGGTGCGGGCAGGGATGCCGATTCTGTCATGCGGGGTTCTGGAAGCGTCCTGTGCGAAACGCAGAAGTAACGACGCTCGTTCAGACCGCAGGCGAGCTTCTCGACCGCACAGGAAACGATACGATCACTCTGCACTCTCTTTCCATCGCCGACTATCCCTGGCTCGAGGAGCTCGTGGTGGAGATGGCGAACCAGTACGGACCGAACGGTGTCTCCCTTTCTCTTCCCAGCCTCCGCGTGCAGGTGAAAACAATCCCGATTCTCGAGATGACTTCGGGCATCCGCCGCTCAAACGTCACATTCGCCCTGGAAGCGGCCAGCGAGCTCATGCGCGAACGGATTCATAAGAAATCGTCGGAAGATAATTTGAAATTCCTGGTTCGCGAAATCTATTCCCGCGGATGGGATCTGGTCAAAATCTACTTTATGATGGGTCTGCCCGACCGCGACGGCCATGAAGTCGAGGACATTGTGCGTTCCCTCAACGATTTTGGAAATCTCGCGCGCGAAATGGGACAGCGGAAGAACGTGAATGTCACGATTTCCCTTTTTGTGCCCAAACCGTTTACGACCTTCCAGTGGGAAAAGCAGCAGAAACCTGAGTATTTCTTCGACGGCCTTGCGAAGATCCGGGCCGGGCTGAAATCGAAACGCGTCCGAATCAAAGGACCGGATCCCTGGATGGCGTACGTGGAAGGCCTTCTTTCCCGTTCCGACCACAGAGTCGGAGAGTACATTCTGCGCGCATACCGCGAAGGCGCATGCTTTGATTCCTGGGATGACCGGTTTCAAAAGTCGATCTGGCAGAAGATCATTTCGGACATTCCGGAAAAAACTCTCTCTCTCTGGATGGATCAGAAGCCGGGTGGTTCGAGAGTTCCCTGGGACGAAATCATCGACGGGTTTCCGCGCGAGAAACTTGTCCGCGACTTTGAGAAATTCGAGTCTGTGACGGCTGAAAACATGAATCCAGCGCGCGTGCAGGAGCTGAAGCCGACTGACTTTCCACCGGAATTGCTGAAGCCTGTTACGATTCCGGAAGAGAAATTCAAGACAGTGGGTTTCTTGAATCTGCGCTTCGCGAAATCGGGCGCATTTCTCTACGTAAGCCACCTCGACACAATGAATGCAATGCGCAAGGTGCTCCGGCGCGCGAAAGTTCCCATGACTTTTTCCATGGGTTTCAACAAGCACGAGAAGCTTCACTTTCAGTCTGGCACACCGACTTATTTTCACTCCGATGCGGAGCGGTTGTCTGTGGAAACCTATGCGGCCGTGGATGCGGCAGAAGCGGAGAAACGCATTCGCGCAAATCTTCCGATGGGGCTCGACCTTCTGGAAATCTCCTTCACAGAACGCAAGGGAATCCAGGAAGCTCCATGGCATTCATTCCGCGTGGATTTCTTTGATGCATCGCTCTTTGAGGCAGTGCGCCAGAAGCTGAACGATCTCCCGGAAGAGATCGCCTTCGAGAAGAGAGACCGCAAGAAGAAGCACGGCGGGCG
>CAZUJO010000512.1:0-2720 GCA_964619995.1 uncultured Leptospiraceae bacterium | reverse complement strand
GTAAACGTCCGCGTGCAGATGAGCATGACCATGCTCTTCACGGTCTTCAGTCCGAGCAGCGTAATCGCGTCGCGCAAGGTCTTGATGCTCCCGGACCTGCCATAGTAAGAAGAGTTCGAAACGCGCAGCAACTCTGCGGTAATTCCCTGATCGGGAGAAATGATCCGTTCCATGGTTGCGATGGACGCGTTCGGGCTGGATGGATCAAACTGCATGACCTGAGCCGCCACAGATGGGAGCGGCGGAATCTTACTCTCATCAAACTGAATCATCCAGCCAGGTCTGGAACTGCGCTTTCGGCCTGAAACACTTTTTTCCGCGAAATACACCGAAAGCGGAAGCCAGCGGCGGATGCCGCGATCTTCGCCGCGAAGACGTTACTCGCGCTTCAAATCCCTGGTCATCAGATCGCGAACGACCTGTTTGGGATCCTTGTCCTGATAGAGAAGCTGGTAAACCTGTTCCGTAATGGCCATTTCCAGATTCAGTTTCTGAGCCAGGAGATAGGCGGACTCGGTTGTAACCACGCCTTCTGCCACCTGATTCATTTCTGTGAGAATTTGCTTCAGAGTCATTCCCTGTCCCAGCTTGAAACCAACGGTTCGGTTTCGCGAAAGATCCCCCGTGCATGTCAGAACAAGGTCCCCGAGGCCGGCGAGACCCAGGAACGTGAGCGGGTCTGCCCCCTTTCGCACACCGAGTCGCGTGATCTCCGCGAGGCCGCGCGTAATGAGCGCTGCGCGCGTGTTGTGACCGAGTCCGAGGCCGTCTGAAACGCCCGCCGCAATCGCGATCACGTTCTTGATTGCGCCGCCGATCTCAACGCCGGTCACGTCAGGCGTCCAGTATGTGCGAAACCAGGTGTGCGCGAACATCTGCTGCACCTGCTTGGCGATCTCTTCGTTGCGCGACGCGATGCTCACAACCGTCGGCATCTGCTTCAGGATTTCTTTGGCGAAGCTGGGACCGGAAAGATAGCTCAGATACTTGTGGAATTTTCCAGGAAGCTCCTCTTCAAAGATCTCGCTGACCAGACGCAGAGTCTGCCGGTCGATCCCTTTCGCAGCAGAAACCATGGGAACACCTTCCGGGAGGAGGTTCATGTTCTCTTTGAGGACCTGGGTGAGAGACTGTGATGGAATCCCAAATACAATCAGGTCGGTGCCTTTGAGACATTCGCCCATATCGGAGGAGGATTTGATATTCTCCGGCAGCTTGAAACCTGGAAGATACTTAGTATTTTCATGCTGCTCATGGATGGCGCGCGCCATGTCCGCGTTGCGGCTCCAGATCCAGACTTCCGCATTTTTGTCGGCGAGAACGCTTGCAAGCGCTGTCCCGAAACTTCCCGACCCGAGTACCGTTGCTCTCATAGGGGTCGAATCCTGGACGACCGGGCAAATCGTTCAAATGATTTTTAGGTTTCGGCTTCGCGAACGCACTCAAATCCTGCGTCCGTCTGAAGACGGAATGTGCCGCGAAACGCATGGGGCGGCGTTCCCCATTCCTCGGGCGAAAGCATGGAGAAATACCTCTCTCCGTCCGCTTTTTCGTAGAGATGCAGATCCATGCCGGGACGCTTCTCAAACGCGCATTGGACGCGGTGCAGCGCAGCATCGCGCTCGGCCTGCTCCAGGATGCGCCGGGCTTCTTCCTGAAGCCCCCGGATCTGACGCGCAATGACATCGAGCTTGCCGGCAGCATGGGTTTTCAGGCTCAGATGGGCCTGCTCAATCTCGCGCGCCCGGTCCACGAGACGAATGGGCGGATCCAGAGTCCGCACAGGATACGGCAGCGAATGCTTATCCTCTACGACCGCCTCTTTCTTGTTGTGGACGCCTTCCATTTACGTGAAACATTCCCGGACGCGGCAGCACTGTCAAGTTCACGGATGGCCCGCGATGCGCCGGAGGGAAGCAGTCTTTTGATCGCAGCCGATCTCAGCCCAAGCCCGCGCAAACAAAACAATACCATAAAATCGATGAGCTTTTCTTCATCGGCGCCGTAATCGATACCGCTTTTCGGCAGCTGGCTGAGGCGCACCATCATCGGAAGATGGTGGGTAAACCAGATCGATGGCAGAAGCGGAATTCCCGGTTCAAGGTCTCCCGCTTTGCGCGCGGCAGCGATGCACTTCTCCACATGCGGGAAATAGACTTCGAAGTGCTCGCGAAAGAACGCCCGGGCAAATCGGCCGTCTTCGAGCATGCTGTGCGTCTGCAGGCGGCGCAGCATTTCGCTTCGGGCGCGGCCCCCGAAGCCCACATAGACCTCGTAGACGAGAATGATCACCGCCCGCACCAGGCTCTCCGTGGAAGGCTCTCCAGGAATGAATGCCGCATCGGCAACGCCGCGGGCCTCGACGCACAGGTAGAGAACTTCCCGGTAAAGTGATTCCTTGTCGGGAAAAAAACGAAAGATCAAAGCCTCCGAAACGCCTGCAGAGCGCGCAATCTCCTTTGTCGTCGTGCCGTGAAAGCCGTGCCGGGCAAACAGGCTCATAGACGATTCGAGAATCAGCTGCCTGCGCAGAGCGGCCGGAATTCGCGCGCCAGTCGACGCGGAGCGGTTTTGTTTTTTGCTTGCCATGATGTAAGTGAGTATTTTCAAGGTTTTATTCTTTATCTGTTGGGGTCGCTTAAGTTCAAAAACCTGAATGATTTGCCGGTTCAGCCTTTACCCAAACTGGCCGCTTTTTGTGGCGCAACTTTGCTTTTCCA
>CAZUJO010000511.1:0-2768 GCA_964619995.1 uncultured Leptospiraceae bacterium | reverse complement strand
CGCTTCAGCAGGCTCTGCTTGGCCGGAGTGTACGGAAACCAGTACGGATCTTTCGTAAGACCAATCCGGTCATAACAGACTGCCTGCTGGTCCGCAAATGCGCGAATGCCTTCAATTCCGTAGACACGGCCGATGCCGCTGGCCTTGAGACCGCCAAAAGGCAGATCTGACATGAAGTAGTTCACATAGACATCATTGATATTCACGTTTCCGCTGCGAATGGAACGGGCCACGCGCTGCGCTCGTTTCTTATCCCCCGTCCAGACGTAGGCGTTCAGTCCATAGATCGTATCATTTGCGAGACGAACGGCCTCTTCCTCGGTGCGAAAAGGCATCACGTTGATCACAGGACCGAAGGTTTCTTCGCGCATGATTCGAAAATCGGGTGTATGGTCCGTGACGATGGTCGGTTCATAGAAATGGCCGGAGTAGGCATCGTTCTTCTTTCCGCCCGTAATGATCCGCGCTCCGCGCTGAATGGCATCCGTTACATGATCATGAACCACATCGATCTGGCGAGGGAAGGTCATGGAGCCGATGCTGGGCATTTCGTGGCGCAGTCCCTGGCGAATGCGCGCCAGCTCTTCGGTGGCCAGATCAATAAACTTCTCAATGATCGATTCGTGCACAAAAACGCGGTCCACTGTGATGCACGTCTGGCCTGAATTTGACAGTCCGCCCCAGAGCGCGCCATTGACCGCGCGTTTCAGGTTCGCGTCTTCAAACACGACCATCGGAGCTTTTCCGCCTAGCTCAAGAATGACCGGCTTCAGGAGACGTCCGCATACCTCGCCGATCTTGCGGCCCGTTGCCGTAGATCCGGTGAAGCAAATCATATTGGTGCCTGGATGTTCAACGAGGAGCGCTCCCGTGCTGCCATCGCCCGTGAGAACGTGAAGCACGTCCTGAGGGATTCCCGCACGATAGGCGATTTCCGCGATCTTCAGGCTGGTCTTAGGAGTGACTTCGGAAGGCTTGAGCACGACCGTATTGCCTGCAAGCAGAGCCTGCGCAATCGGTCCCATAGAGAGAACGAGCGGATAATTCCACGGCGAAATAACACCTACAACACCGCGCGGGAGAAAACTCGTATAGGCTCCCTTGATTACAAAAATGCCGGTCGACCGCTTCTCATCGCGAAGATACTCAGGACCTTTCTTCTCGACGTACTTCATGTGCTCGCAGACGACCATCACTTCGATGATGGCGTCCATTTCCGTCTTGCCGCATTCCTGGCAGATCGTATCGACCATTTCGTCCATGTCATGAACGAGCTGCTTGCGGAACTTGCGAAGATGGCGCGCGCGTTCGCGGAGAGAAAGCTTGCTCCATCTTTCGAACGCATGTCTGGCGGTGTCGACTGCCTGGTTTACTTCCGCAGCTTCAGCGAGAGGGTAGATGCCGAGAATTTCAAGCGTGGCCGGATTTACTTTCTCAAAGAACTTCTTTTTTCCTTTTTGAATAATCTTGAGGCCGACCGATCCGCCTGGACCCGGACGCTTCTTCAGACCGGAGCGGTCCGGCAGCCTTCCGTTCTGTATGCTTCTGGAAATCGATCGTTCAGACAGTTTCGCCATCCTTAAAGGACGACGGTTACGATCGTCGCGTCAAGCTAAATCGTCGGCGCAGGAAGTCGAGCTCCGGCACACGAAGCAGGAAACCGGCGGTCAAATACAGAACACCCCCTGCCCCGCCGCCAAAAAGCACGATCGGCATGGCGTCGGCGCGCGGCCCGTGAAAGCCGGCCCAGGTTCCCGCTCGCGCGAGGACACCCCGGATTTCCGATTGGAGAAGCAGGAGCCACAGGATCAAAAGAGCGTACGCAGGCGCCTGGCGGAGAAGAGAGCGGCCGACGCCCGACAGAACAATCTGCGGAATGTGCCGCTTCAGGCCCGCATACAGAAAAAGAAAATTGATGAGCGCGCAGACTGAAGTGCTGAGCGCGAGTCCGCCCTGGTGCAGATACGGAACGAGCGTCATGTTGAGCGCGAAGTTGAGCACGACCACGCCTACAAGAATCCGCACAGGCGAGCGAGTGTCCTGATGGGCGTAGAACGATGATGTAAGAATTCGATTCGCGCTGTAGAGAGGGATGCCGAGGCAGTAGAAGCGCAGAGCTTCCCAGGTAGTGGCAGTAGAGGACTCGTTCCAGTTGCCGCCGTAGAATAGAAGATTGATGATTTCCGGTCCGAGCATGAATAGACCGATGCCTGCAGGCACATTCAGAAAAAATGAAAATGACAGAGCATGGCTCAGTTCACCCGGTATCTCATCGTGACGGTCTTCACGAATCGCTCTCGCAAGGACTGGAAGGATCGCCGTGGAAAGCGCCACGCCAACGACTCCCGTGGGAAGCTGGATCAATCTGTGCGCGAAGCGCAGTCCTGTAATCGCTCCGGCTTCGGGAATCATATAGCTTGCGATCGCGACATCGAGGAGTTGATTGAGTTGAAAGATGCTCGCGCCGAGCACGGCAGGCGCCATCAGCGTGTAGATCTTTCGCAGAGCCGGGTCCTGAAGATTCAGGTTGTACTCCGGAGACCATCCATTCCGCCTGACGTGCCAGGCCTGAAACAGAAGCTGAGCGATCCCGCCGCCGATTGTGACAAACGCAAGAAAGCGAACGCTTACGGTTTCCTCGAGATGAAAGGGAATCAACACCAGGAACCAACTGCTGCTGGCCACGGGCTCGACGCCCAGCCATTTCAGCAACACCGCCAAGACACCTATGGCCAAAAACAACATAGAGAGAAACCCCTTGCGCAAGC
>CAZUJO010000510.1:957-2772 GCA_964619995.1 uncultured Leptospiraceae bacterium | reverse complement strand
CGACTCTTGCAACATGCGCTTTTCGTTGCGCGCAATGATTTCAGGCGCTTTGAGAGCGAGCAGACGCTTCAGACGATTGTTTCTATTAATAACGCGGCGGTAGAGGTCGTTGAGGTCAGACGTTGCGAAACGGCCGCCTTCGAGCTGAACCATCGGGCGGAGTTCCGGCGGGATGACTGGAATTGCTTCGAGCATCATCCATTCCGGACGGTTGCCTGATTCGCGCAGCGCTTCGAGAACTTCGAGACGCTTGAGGAATCGGCGGTCGGTGACCTTTCCCTTTTCCTGAATCTTGGCGCGGATTTCGCGGATCTCTGCGTCCACGTCAATGCGCGAGAGCATTTCTTTGATCGCGTCGCCGCCGATCATCGCGACGAACTTATCGCCGTACTCGTCCAGGTATTCATGGTATTCTTCTTCGTCGATCAGCTCGCCTTTTTCGCGGCCGGAATCGCCGGCATCTACGATGACATACTTCTCGAAATAGAGAATGCTCTTGAGCTGGTTGATGGTCAGGTTCAGGAGCAGGCCCATGCGGGATGGAACAGAGCGATAGTACCAGATGTGCGCTACGGGGGTTGCGAGTTCGACATGACCCATGCGCTCGCGGCGAACCTTGCTGTGCGTTACTTCAACGCCGCAACGATCACAGATCACGCCTTTGTAGCGGATCGACTTGAACTTACCGCAGTAGCATTCCCAGTCCTTTGTGGTTCCGAAAATGCGCTCGCAGAACAGGCCGTCTCTTTCCGGACGCAGGGTCCGGTAGTTGATGGTCTCGGGCTTCTTTACTTCGCCGTACGACCAGTCGCGGATGCGATCCGGTGATGCAAGCTGGATGCGAATCGATTCAAAGTCGCTGATGCTAACGTTTGCCATTCTTATTCCTCTTAGCCCTTTGCCTTAACTGCCTTACTTCTCGATGGTCTCGATCTTGATCTTGTTTCTGCGCCCGCCGCGGCCGAGTTCGTCTTCAATCTCGGAGAGCTCCACGCGTTCGTCGCTCTGATTGTAGAGAGCCACATCGAGGGCAAGGCCCCTGAGCTCCTGCATGAGAACGTTAAACGATTCCGGCACACCCGGACGGATGCTGTGAACGCCTTTGACGATGGCTTCGTAGATCCGCGCGCGGCCGAGCATGTCGTCCGACTTCACGGTCAGAAGTTCCTGCAGCGTATGCGAAGCGCCGTAGGCTTCGAGCGCCCAAACGTCCATTTCGCCGAGTCTCTGACCGCCGAACTGCGCCTTGCCGCCGAGCGGCTGCTGCGTAACGAGGGAGTATGGTCCCGTTGAACGCGCGTGGATCTTGTCGTCCACGAGGTGCGCGAGCTTCAGCATGTAGATGTAACCGCAGAAGACTTTGCCTTCGAATGGATTTCCGGATCTTCCGTCGTAGATGTCGAACTTGCAGTCTGCCGGCAGGTTCGCGTCTTTCAGGAACTTCTCGATGCTTTCTTCGTCTGCGCCGTCGAATACAGGCGTTTCGAAGTGAGTTCCGAGCATCTTGCCTGCGAAGCCCAGCTGCGTCTCGAAAATCTGGCCGATGTTCATCCGCGAAGGTACGCCGAGCGGATTGAGAACAATGTCAACGATCGTGCCGTCTTTCAGGTACGGCATATCTTCTTCCGGCATAACGCGGGCCACAACGCCCTTGTTTCCGTGGCGGCCGGCCATCTTATCGCCCACCTGAAGCTTGCGCTTCTTGGCAACGAAGACCTTGACCATGGCTTCCACGCCGGCAGCGAGTTCATCGCCCGCTTCGCGTGAGTATTTCTTGATGTCGATGACAACGCCTTCGGATCCGTTCGGCATGCG
>CAZUJO010000510.1:0-947 GCA_964619995.1 uncultured Leptospiraceae bacterium | reverse complement strand
CTGTGCAGGAGTTTGTATTCCGGGGTCAGGTCGGATTCGCCTTTCGGAGTCACCATACCGACCAGAATGTCGCCGGATTTCACTTCCGCGCCGATGCGAATGATGCCGTTTTCGTCGAGATCACGGAACGCCTTGTCGCTCAGGTTTGGAATGTCGCGCGTGATGATTTCCTGGCCGAGTTTTGTTTCCCGGGCCTGGATTTCATATTCATCGATGTGAATCGATGTGAATACGTCGTCTTTTACAATGCGTTCGCTGATGAGGATCGCATCTTCGAAGTTGTAACCTTCCCACGGCATGAAAGCTACAAGAACGTTCTTGCCAAGAGCCAGGCGTCCGTTGTCGATCGAGTGACCGTCTGCGAGAATCGTTCCCTTCTGTTCGAGAATTCCTTGATCGTTGCGAACTTCGCCTTTTACGGCCTGGCCCGCCAGAAGATCGCCGTGGGAAACGGCTGCGCCGTTCTTCACAAGAGCGTGAAATTCCGCGTCTTCCTGCTTGAGGAAGAACTGAACCGGATCACCGGAGTTCGGGATGAACTCAAGAATATCGCCGCTCAGTTTCACTTTGCCGTCTGCCGGCGCATTGAATACGCGCACGACCGGACGCTGATTCACGCATGTTCCCTGGTTGGAACGCTTGAATTTCTTGAGGAAATAGGATACGTCTTCTTTCTTTCCGCCGGCCGGACGGACCACAACCTTGTTTGAGTCCACTTTTACGACCGTGCCGTCCTGCTTGGCGACCACGCAGTTGCGCGAATCGTAGGCGGCCTTTTCTTCAATGCCGGTGCCTACGAATGGGGCCTCGTCTACGAGGAGAGGCACAGCCTGACGCTGCATGTTCGAACCCATGAGGGCGCGGTTCGCATCATCATGTTCGAGGAAAGGAATGAGCGACGTGGAAACGCTGACGACCTGGAGGGGCGCCATGTCCATGTACTGCAC
>CAZUJO010000509.1:0-2773 GCA_964619995.1 uncultured Leptospiraceae bacterium | reverse complement strand
GTTACGCCCAGGCGGAAAGGCTGTATCCGTATGGTCTCCACGTGATCACTTACATCACAGGCGAGATGTTTCAATTCCTGCCGTTTCTCGGACCGAATCCCATTGCATTCCGTCAGATGGTTTTGCCCGTCATCCGTCTGAGTCTGGTGGTCACGGCCACAACGACGATTCTTGAGGCCCGACCGGTTGCGCGGCGTCCCCGAAATGAAACGACGTTAGACGCACATCCGAAGCCCAGCGTGCTTTCGATCAAAGAAGAACTGGAGCATCAGGGAGACATCGTTCGAATTCATCTCCAGAAATAACACGCAGGACGAAGAACATGAACTCTCAACAAACCTATGACGCAATTTTCATCGGCTCCGGAATTGGATCCCTTGCCTGCGCCGCAGTTCTTGCCAGAGAAAAGAAGATGCGGTGTTTGATTCTCGAGCGTCACTTTCGCGCAGGCGGTTTCACGCATGCCTTTGAAAGAAAGGGATTTCGGTGGGACGTTGGCATCCATTACATCGGGAACATGCAGCCTGACTCGACCTTGCGCAAGGTTTTCCACTACCTGTCCGGAGGCCGCCTGACGTGGAAGAAAATGCCGGATGAGTTTGACGTATTTGAATATCCAGGCCTTTCGCTGCGGGTTCCTTCGAGCCGGGCCGAGTACGAAAGGCGCCTGACGGGTCTGTTTCCAGATGAGGCTCCGGCCATTGCGCGCTATTTCCGCGATCTCGAAAAAGCGGCGGGCTGGATGGCCTTCTATATGATGTCACGTTCGCTGCCCGGCCCGCTTGCGTGGATTGCGCGGATCCTGGAAGACCGCAGAGGCCGGCTCGCGCTTTCCACCACGGCGGACTACCTGAACGGACATTTTCGCAGCGAGGAACTCAAAGCGCTCCTCGCTTCACAGTGGGGCGATTATGGTCTGCCTCCGAAAGAGAGTTGTTTCTTCATTCATGCCGTGATTGCCACGCACTATTTCGACGGCGGATGGTATCCGGTCGGCGGAGGCTCGGCGGTGCTCGACACCATTCTGCCTGCCATCGAAGAGAGCGGCGGCGCATGCCTGGTCAACCATGAGGTGGAGCAGATTCTTGTGGAAAACGGCCGCGCTGCGGGTGTTCGTGTGCGCGCATCGCATGGCAGGACCGTTGAGACGCGCGAGTTTCGTGCTCCCATCATTGTCTCCGACGCGGGAGCCCTCAATACATATGAACGCCTGTGTCCCGAACCGCCGCCGTTTCTTTCGGAAATCCAGAAGCTCGGCCGCGGGGGAAGCGCTGTGACCGTGTATCTGGGCCTGCGCGAGTCGCCGGAAAAACTTGGACTGCGCGGCGAGAACCACTGGATTTACACATCCTTTGATCACGATTCAATACCCGCTCGCACGCCCGAAACGATTTCAGGGAAGCCCCCCATGGCATTTCTTTCGTTCCCATCCATGAAAGATCCGGAGGCAACGAAGCACACAGCCGAGCTCATCTGTTTTGCGCGCTACGATGAGTTTCAAAAGTTTGCCAGTCTCCCCTGGAAAAAGCGGGGCCCGGCGTACGACGCCATGAAGGCGAAAATGGCCGATGGAATGCTCGCGCTCGTCGAAGAACGTTATCCGGGATTCCGTGCTCTGGTTGAGTTTCAGGAAGTGTCCACGCCCGTCACCGTGGAACATTTCACCGCTTTCGCGCACGGGGCCGTCTACGGACTGGCAGCCACTCCCGCCCGCTACCGATGCCGCAGTCTCGGAGCAAAGACGCACCTGCCCGGGCTTTTTCTAACGGGGGCAGACAGCGCATGCCTGGGAATTGGCGGGGCTATGATGGCCGGTGTCTTTACGGCAAGCGCCGTTCTCGGCGGAGCCTCGTTTCTTTCCATCATGGGAAGGATTCAAAAGCTGAAAATCCCGGCCGAAAAATGACCGCCTTCCAGACGAATCCGCCGTCATATTAAGGAGGATGAAGAAGAAATTCGGAACGCTGTGCCTTTTGCTCGCGGTTAGTTTTGGGGCCGGATGCGGCTACGAGCAGTCATGCGGCATTGCCGATGCGCGCTGCAACCTGCTCACATTCGCTCTTACCTTTCGCCGCATAACGGAGTCCCGCTTCGCTTATGTCGTCACTTCTGCGGGGACCATCACGGCCTACACGATATCAAAAACGACGGGAACCCTTACACCGATCTCTACGACGACCATCGGCGGGGCGGCCACGGCGCTTACGGTCGATCCTTTCAGCCGATTTCTCTTTGCTGTTTCGTCCACTGCGACGACCGTTTACTCTTACACCATTGACAGCCGAACGGGCGCCCTGGCGGCGGTGAACAGCCAGCCAACGGGGACGACGCCCGTGCAGGCAGGGGTCGATCCGACCGGACGATACCTCTACGTGAGCGACAGCGGCACGACGACCGTGCGAATGTTCTCGATTGATCAAACGTCAGGCGCCCTGACCCCCATCGGGGCCGGAACCTTCACGGTTCTGACGGGCCCGCAAACTCCGACGTTCGATTCTGCCGGTCGCTTCGCGTATGTCGTCACAAGTTCCGTCGCGCGGGTAAATCAGCTGGCCATTGCTCTCGACGGAAGCCTCACGAATATCGCGGCTGCCCTCATACCCGGAGCGAGTCCCCAGAAAGCGGCCATCGATCCAGGAAACCATGCACTGTACGTTCCCAACAACGGGGCCGGCACCGTATCGATGTATTCGATTGCGGCTGACGGAAGCCTGACGTCGCTCGGAACGGTTTCGCCAGGCGGCGCCCCCCTCAACGGCATTGTGGATCCGAC
>CAZUJO010000508.1:0-2774 GCA_964619995.1 uncultured Leptospiraceae bacterium | reverse complement strand
ATACTTGAGAAACAAGAATATAAGACTCAGATAAACATTGGTCTGACGGCGCTTTCGAGGCTTCACGGTCATTCGGACGGTTTTTTCTCGGTCTATTCGTTTCCCCAGATTTCCGTCATGCCGGGCGCGCAGAGGAAGAACAACCTCCGCCTCGGACAGAAACCCGAGTACCGCTCTGTGAAAGAGAGAATTCTTCGAAAAATGAAACGCGATCTTTCCGTTCCTCTGCCGCCGGAGTACGCTCGGGCCGCGAGGGAAAATGTGTATCTATCCGAGAGTTCCGAGAATCTCGCCTCTCTGCCGGATAACAGCGTGGACCTCGTGGTTACATCGCCGCCGTTTCTCGACAAGGTAGACTACCTGACCGACAACTGGATGCGGGCCTGGTTTCTGGGACTCGAATCTGTGACGTCCCGCATAGAGCTTTCCGTTATGCCGTCCCTTTCTGAATGGCAGGAATTCATGCGGAATACACTGCGTGAAATCGGCCGGGTACTCCGGCCGGGAGCGCGCGCCGTTGTGGAAGTCGGCGAAGTGAAGTCGCGCTCAAATCTTCACAATCTCGAGGAAGTGCTCGCCGGCCTGCTTCCGCTGGATACGTCAGGCGGCATACTGGCCCTCGAAGAAATCATGATCAACGAGCAGCGGTTCACGAAGCTTTCGAACTGCTGGGACGTGAAGAACAATGAGAAGGGCACGAACACAAACCGCTGTCTCATTGCGCGAAAAAGCCTTTCCGTAAAAAGAACTTCCGCGTCTCCTCGAACGCGACGATGAGCAGCGTTCCGTGGAAGGCGAAGAGATACACGTGCCAGGGTACGGGGGCGAAGTAATAGATTTCTGAAAGGCCCGTATAGAAAAACAGCCAGCACAGCAGGAGCTCAAACGCGATCCCGAGATTGATCAGCGGATTCGAAAGCAGATTCAAGAGCACGTGCTGGCGGCTGAGCACATGGAATGCAAGCGCCTGAAGCGGACGAATGACCGGGCCGTAAAGCCGGACCATCAGGTCCTGAACCAGCACGCGCACAAAACGAACGGGGAACAGGATCAATCCCGACAGCGCGCGCCCGAGTCCGGCCCACGCCGCCCGGTCCGTGATCTTTGAAAATTCGGACTGGATTCGAATGGTTGCCGTATAACGCTGCGGCTTCCACGATTTGATTCCGTTCAGAATTTGCTCCCGGTAGTAGGGACTCAGGAACTCGCGGCTGAACAGCGATGCCTTCCAGGATCTGCGGCACATCACGTTGCCGATCTGAGTGCTCACGGTCGGGAAGAAATACGCGGTGAGAGACTGCAGATACACAAAGCTTGCGAGATTCATGTCCAGGTTAGCCGGGGAAGGGGGCGCGGTCAGAATCGGCAGGCCGAGCGTCCAGGCGAAGTAGTAGTAGGTGGCGTAGCAGGCGAATGCCAGAATGCTTCCCTGGATGAAGTAGTTTCGCAGAATAAAGCCGACGGAAAGAAGCTTCTCATCTTTGCGCCTCGGCGCGCGTTCCATGATCCCTTTTTCCGGCGGTTCAATGCCAAGGCCCATGGCGGGAATCAAGTCGGTTCCCACATCGACAGCAAGTACACCCATGACGGTCATCGCAAGCGGAGTTCCCGGAAAGAGCATCCAGATGATGTAAGGGTACATTTCCTGCGGATTGCTGCTCAGTACATACGCGGCGAAGCGCTTGATGTTTTCAAAGATGGCGCGGCCCTCTTCGATCGCGGCGGCAATGGATGCGAAGTTGTCGTCTGTCAGAATGATCTGGGCTGCTTCTTTGGCAACGTCCGTTCCGCGAAGGCCCATGGCGATGCCGATGTCAGCGCGTTTGAGGGCCGGGCCGTCGTTTACGCCGTCGCCGGTCACGGCCACAATTTCTCCCAGATTACGCAGAAGGGTTACGATGCGAAGCTTCTGGTCGGGAGAAACTCTGGCGAAGACGGTTTCGCCGGACTTCAGCTTTTCCTGCAGCTGCTCGTCAGAAAGGGCTGCGATTTCTGATCCGGCAAATACCGGCAGTTCGCCTTCGCCTCCCAGACCGATCTTGCGCCCGATGCTCTGCGCGGTCAGCGCGTAGTCGCCTGTAATCATGATGACCCGGATGCCCGCCGCATGGCATGCGCGAATTGCGTCGGGAACCTGCGGCCGGACGGGGTCGGACATGGCCGCGAGGCCCAGGAAGACCAGGTTCTCTTCACAGTTCTCAGCATTGTATTCACGCATGGACTGGGTTTCTTCGTCCGATCGAAACGCCAGAGCCAGCACGCGAAGTCCGCGTGATGCGAAATCATCGTTCTTTTTCTTGATGAGCGCGCGGTCTTCATCTGTGAGAGGCCGCGTCAATTCTGATGTTTGAATGGCCGAGCACCGGGCGAGCATTTGGCGTAGATGATCTTGCGGGCTTCGCCGTCGCGGCGGACGACGACGCTCATCCGTTTGCGCACGGATTCAAAGGGGTTCAGGTGGATTCGGCTGTGCGTGCCGCGGACTTTTGCCCGGTTCGACAGTGCGATGAGCGCTCCTTCGGTCGGATCGCCGATGACACGGTAGGACGCGGCTTTGCCAGGCTGCGCGGCCGTTTGCTCGATCCGCGCATTGTTGCAGTTTGTGGCACAGGAGAAGAGGTTCGCAAGAACCGGGTTTGCGGAAAGATCCTCGGGTGAAAGCGCCTTGCCGTTCGATTCAAACGTTCCAGCCGGCTCGTAGCCCAGGCCGCCCACATCAATGGTAAGACCGTCCGCAAAGATCTCCGTCACCATCATCAGGTTCTGCGTCAGCG
>CAZUJO010000507.1:0-2781 GCA_964619995.1 uncultured Leptospiraceae bacterium | reverse complement strand
CGCCGCCCTGCATCTTGCGCACGCGTCCATTCACACGCGGAGCCGGCGCGCCAAATTTCTCTTTCGCATGTTTCTGCAAATACCAGACGCCCAGATCGGATGGAATTGAATCGAAGCCGGCAGAAAGGATGATGCGAGCGCCGCTCTGTTTCGCGGCCGCTTCGTTTTTATCGATCATCTGCCGCGCCCCCGCAGGTTCGCCGTTGAGATCGAGATAATCGGTTCCGGATTGCGCGCAGATCGCCACCAGATCAGAGCCATAGAGTTGATAGGGGCCGACTGTCGTAAGAATCACACGGCCTCGCTCGCACATCGTCTTGAGTGAATCAAGGTTCGACGCATCTGCTTCGATCAGAGCGATCTCTTTCGGCGCGCCGACCTCATCCCGCACTTCTGCAAGCTTGCCCGCATTGCGGCCCGCCATTGCCCAGCCGCGAATTCCGCGTGCCGTCAGGTATTCTGCCACGAGGCGCCCCGTAAATCCGCTTGCGCCGTAAACGATGATATCAAACTCTTTTGCCATCCCGTTTCATGGCCTGCGCCTGCCGGGCGTCAAATCTTCTTTCTGGTTGCGCCGCCTTTCGTGCGTCCGATAAGCGATCATGAGTGAGCGCATACCGTCCCGTTTTCAGGAAATCTGGTCTGCGCTGCTCCAGGTTCTCTCAACATTTGACACCATCGAGGATCGGCTTGATCCTGCGAGAATTCCTGAGTTTTCTCGGTCGATCTCTCGGCCGGCTGAAACACTGCGCAGGCTTCTCGAATCGCCGGACTTGATTTCCGACATGAAAGCTGATCCGGCCGGTCGCGTATTGTCGCGTTCGGCCTCGCAGGCGCTGGCGGCCTGCGCGCGTTTCCCCGAATCAACATCCGAGCAGGCCGTTCTCAAAATGTTTCAATCGCTGCGTCCGCTGATTCGCGCGCAGGAAATCCTCTATGAGCTTGCCGGCACGATCTACGAAGTGAGCCGCTATTTCCTGCCGATTTCGCGCAGGGAAGACTCGACTCTCATCGAATCTTTCTGCCATTCGGGCTCGCCGCCTCGTGAGGGCACGGGAATTCTTCATTTTGAACACGAACGCGGACGACGCGGCGGTTATTCTCTGTATGTTCCGGAATCCTATTCTGCCGACCGATCGTGGCCTCTCGTCGTTGCGCTTCACGGTGGATCCGGTCACGGAGCCGATTTTTTCTGGAGCTGGATTCGAGATGCGCGCGCTTCCGGTCTCATGCTCGCCGCTCCGACTTCGGAAGGAAGAACCTGGTCGCTCCATTCGCCCGTCATCGATGCGCGCGCCATTCATGCGATGATCACCGCGATTCGCGAGACATGGAACGTGGATTCGAATCACATTTTGCTTACGGGGATTTCGGACGGAGGGACGTATTCCATTCTCACATCCATCCTCCATCCCGCCCCCTTCACGCATTTTGCGCCGATTGCGGCGGCCGTTCACGCCGTCTTAAACCGCGAGGGCGATGTGGCTGCGCCCGCCAGCGGACTGCGCATCTATCAGGTTCACGGGGCGCGTGACTGGATGTTTCCGGTAGTATCTGCGCGAAGAGCGTCCGATGCGCTTGCGCGGGCCGGCGCGAAGATCGTCTATCGTGAGATTCCGGACCTTTCGCACAACTATCCGCGTGATGAAAACGAGCGGATCATTCAGTGGTTTCTCGATTCGACGGGGTAGATTCGCTGAAATTGCCCGAAACGTTGGAGTTCCGCATCCGCCGTTTTGCCATCCAGCGGGCCGCGGCCGGACCGAGGACAAGCACCGATGTAAAGCGGATTGTTTGAAGAAAAAGAATAAAGGACATATCGGCGCTTGTGGATGCCGCAATCACAGCGGCTGTGTCGAGTCCGCCGGGGTTCGTCGCGAGATACGCAGTTAGAAAATCAATGCCCAGGATATTTGAAAGCGCAAGCGCGAGGATCAGGCAGAACGCCACGAGCACGAGAATCGACAACAGAACGACGGGCAGAATGCGGACTGCGTGGCGCAGGGTTTCGCGCGTGAAGCTGAGCCCGATGTGCCATCCGAGAATCATAAGACTCGCGGCAAGAACGATAGGCGGAATCTCGAGCGGACGATTCGTCGTGAAGCGAAAGGCAGCTCCGGCGCAGAGCGGCAGCAACAGCCGGCTCGATGGCAGGCGCAGGACAACGCCGGCAAATGCAGCGCCGCATGCGATGAGGGCCGTCAGAGCAAATGCGCTCCAGTCGGGCATGATCCAGAGCGGTCTTGCGGATGCGGCGCTTGTGTGTAAGAAGATTCTGGCAATCACGGATGCGGCGAAGGCCACAATCATAAAGCGAGCATACTGCAAGACAGCGAACAGTCGCGGGTCTGCGCCGTGATCTTCTGAAAGAATCACCATGGCGGTGGCGGCGCCCGGCGCGGACCCCCAGATTCCTGTGGTTCCCGGAAGGAGCTCGGACCTCGATAGAATCCAGCCGAGCAGGAAACTGAATGCAACCATAACGGCGACCGCCGGCAGGACGATGGGCCAGTGTGATGCTGCCGCCGCAAACGAAGAAGGCGAAATCGCAGAGCTGATCATGCAGCCAATGAACCCAAGACTGATTGTATAGAGAGCCGAAGGCACGCGCAGCGCTCTGCCGGAAACGCTCAAGACGACCGCACAGCCCATCGAGCCGATCAAAAAGGATGCGGGAAGTCCGGCTGCGCGGAGCCCCAGCGATGCGGCCGTTGAAGACAAAAGAAGGACGATCCAGCCGGAGAAACGCTCAGACATACCAGCTTCCAACCTGATATTCAT
>CAZUJO010000506.1:0-2782 GCA_964619995.1 uncultured Leptospiraceae bacterium | reverse complement strand
GCATGGAACAGGGAAGCCTTCGCTGCGACGCGAACGTGTCCGTGCGTCCAACCCCCGATCATCCGTTCGGCACGCGCGTTGAAATCAAGAACCTGAATTCATTCAAAGCCGTGAAAGCCGCCATTGATTACGAAGCGCAGCGCCAGCAGGAACTGATTGAAGGCGGGGGAAAGGTGATCCAGTCGACGGTCCTCTGGGACGCGGATAATCGCGTAACACGCCTTATGCGAACCAAAGAAGACGCGGAAGATTACCGCTACTTCCCGGACCCGGATCTCGTTCCATTTCGCATTGATCCGGCCTGGGTTACAAAGCTCGGCAAAGCGATGCCGGAGCTGCCCGCAGCCAAGAAGGACCGTTATATGAAAGAATACGGTTTGCCGGAATACGATGCCGAGGTTCTCACAAAGGACCTGGACGTTGCGAAATATTATGAAACCGTAGTCAGCATCTGCAAAGACGGAAAGAAATCATCGAACTGGGTGAAAGACGAAGTGCTCGGCGTCACGAACAAACACGACATTCCAATTTCATCGTTCGCATGCACGCCGGAGCGCCTCGGCAGAATGATCCAGCTTCTGAACGAAGGAAAGATTACGGGCCGAATTGCAAAACAGGTTTTCGAACACATCTACGAAGAAAACCTCGATACAGACAAAGTTATTGAGAAATACGGATACAAACCGGTCGATGTTTCTTCTCTGCCGGACATCATCAATCGCGTGCTCGATGCGAATGCATCCGTGGTTGAGGACATTCTCGCAGGGCGCGACCGCGCGCGCGGATTCCTTGTCGGCCAGGTGATGAAAGAAACGCGCGGACAGGCGCCGGCGCAGGAAGTAAACCAGATGCTCGATGAACTCATCGCAGCGAGGAAGAAGTGAACATGCTCACGCTTCAGATCATCATCGCAAGCACCCGTCCCGGGCGCGCAGGCAAACCGATTGCGGACTGGTTTGAAGGAGTCGCCCGCGCGCACGGCAAATTCAACGTCGAGCTCGTGGATCTGCTCGAAGTAAATCTTCCCGTTTTCAATGAGGCTTCGCATCCACGCCTTGGCAAATACGAACACGAACATACAAAAGCCTGGAGCGCGACGGTGAAACGCGCCGACGCATTTGTTCTGGTAACGCCGGAGTACAACTTCAGCACTCCGCCGGCCCTCCTGAACGCGCTCGACTATCTTTCAGCCGAATGGGCTTACAAACCCGCCGGGTTTGTGAGCTATGGCGGCGTCTCAGGCGGGCTTCGCAGCGTACAGATGACGAAGCTGCCCCTGACCGCTTTGAAAATCATGCCGATTCCAGAAGCGGTGACGCTTCCCACGTACACGCAGCATATGAACAAAGAGACAGGAGCCTTTGCTCCTCCGGACGCAGTCGCGGATTCGGGACGCAAGATGCTCGACGAACTTCTGAAGTGGGCGGAAGCCCTCAAGCCCCTGCGCTGAGATGGAGCCCAGATCAAGCCGGGACTTAGTTTCGATTTATATAGTATTCTTTATTTCCGGAATCTCGGCGCTGACCTACCAGCTCGCCTGGCAGCGAAAGCTGTTCACCATCTTCGGGACAAGCATTGAATCCATTACTGTCGTTGTAACCGCTTTCATGGCCGGACTCGGCATCGGGAGCCTTGCGGGCGGGTGGCTTTCGCACGGGAAGCGGCTGCACGCTCTGCGCTGGTTCGCGGGAATTGAACTGGCCATCGGACTCTACGGCGCAGTCTCGATGCGCATCTTTGATGCCGTGAGCGCCAGCGCCGGCGTCGGCACGATCGCAACCGGACTTCTGTCGTTCGCGCTTGTGCTCGTCCCCACGCTGCTCATGGGAGCCACCCTCCCGCTCCTTGTGGCGCACCTGGTCAAACGCAACTCCAATGTGGGCGAATCCGTTGGATTTCTATATTTCGCAAACACCGTCGGCGCCGCCTTCGGCGCGTTCGCCGCAGCTCTCGTTCTGTTTCGCTTTCTCGGTCTGTCGGGAGCCGTCTATACGGCGGTGTGTTTGAATCTTCTTTCTGCCTGCTGGATCGGCGCGCTTGCCGTGAGGGAACCTGAATGATCCTTTCGCGCGCAGTAATCCTCTCGGCTCTGACCGGAGCGATCGCTCTTTCCTATGAGATACTCTGGGCCCGTCTCTACTCGTTTGTAACCGGCGCCGTGTCGAACAGCTTTGGAATCATGCTCGGCAGCTACCTGCTGGGGCTGGGCATCGGCTCTTTCGCCGCAGGAAAAATCGCAAAACAGATTCCATCGGGCGCGGCCCTTCGCGCGCCCCTCGCGCGCTTCGTGCTCCTCGCAAATCTCAGCGGCTATCTGCTCGCGCCGGCCTGCAGCTGGCTCGTTCTCGTTGTTCATCCGTTCTGGACGCTGCCCCTTCTCGTCCTCAGCTCTGCGCTTCTTGGATCTGCGTTTCCTCTGATCAGTCACATCAGCGTCGACCCCGATGAGAAGGCCGGACTGCGGCTGAGTTACCTGTATCTGGCGAACATCGCGGGATCTTCCACGGGCTCGCTTCTGACGGGATTCGTTCTCCTTGATTATTTAAGTTTCTCAACTATTTCGGCCCTGCTGGCTCTGTGCGGGGCGGTTCTCGCAGCCCTGATCTATCATCCGCGAAATTCTCAGGCTCGACTCTATGGCGGCCTTGCAGCAGCAGCGGTGCTTGCATTCGCTGCGAAAGGGCCGCTTTTCGACGGCATGTACGAGCGGCTGCAGATGAAACGCGAGATGTTCGCAAAGGGGCTGTCGTATCGTTTCGCGCGCATCTACGAAAGCAAGAGC
>CAZUJO010000505.1:0-2787 GCA_964619995.1 uncultured Leptospiraceae bacterium | reverse complement strand
TTCCATGCGTGCGCCCGTTTCGTCCGCCTCAATGACGATCACGCCGGCCTTGCTCAACTCGAAGGGCACAGAATGGATTCCCAGAATCGCCCCGGCAAGGCGCGTGAGATTCGGTTCATGCCCCACCAGCGCAATCGTCGAAGCAGTCTGTCCTCGCAGGAACTCCTGAATGGCCGCATCGTCCAGACTCTCCGGCAGAAGAAGATCCATGGGAACGAGATCTGCGGCGGGATATTCACGCCGGAGGATCCGGGCAGTGTGCGCTGCGCGCAGCGCCGGTGAAGTTACAATTCGCTCGATCTCTGGATAAAGGCGTTTGAGTCCCGCAAATGCCCGCCTGGCCCGCTTCTTTCCTTTGTCGGTCAGGGGCCGCAGATGATCGTCGCCCTGAAATTCCTCGCGATCTACGGCAATGGCGTGTCGTACGAGCAGAATCTTCATGCGCACAGACAAATCCGCCGGGCCGGACCTTCCGAGCGCTTTTTGGCCTGCACTATTACATTTCGATGTTTCTACTCCGGAAAAGAAATTGAAATGAGCGATTCGCCCGTCTTTCCTGACCCATGCGTTTCTGTTCGGAATGCGGACAAACGGTTTCCCTGCGCATTCCGCAGGGCGACAACTCACTGCGCTACGTTTGCGACAGTTGCGGGGTGATCCATTATCAAAATCCGAGACTCGTCGTGGGCTGCCTTCCTGTCTTCGACGAAAAGATTCTGATCTGCAAGCGCGCCATCGATCCTGCATACGGCAAATGGACCCTGCCGGCCGGATTCATGGAGAACGGAGAAGACATAGCGGCAGGGGCGGCGCGCGAAACACGCGAAGAAGCGGAAGCAGAAGTGCGGATTGTGCGCCTTCACTCCGTGTTCAGCATCCCTCACATTCATCAGGTGCACGTATTCTTTCTCGCGGAGATCATCGGCGGAAAGTTTGGCTGCGGCAAAGAAACCCTGGAAGCAAAGCTCGTCAGACCCGATGAGATTCCCTGGGATGAAATCGCCTTTGGCTCGGTGCGTTTTGCTCTCAAACGTTACATGGATGATCCGCAGGCGGTCACCACTCACGTAGATTCCTACCTGAAACCGGCCGAAAAATCCTTGCCCTGATCTGTTCGGCATCGTCTAACAAGCCAAAATAGACGGGGGTCTAATAATGAAGAAAAGTACCACAACACTGGCGCTTGCGCTCGCACTCGCAGCCGGGTTCGCACTGGGGAATCTCAGCGCGGAAAACCAGCCGCATATGAAAGCAGCCCTGGCCCAGCTCAATCAGGCGAAGGACTCGCTGCAGAAGGCAACAGCCGACAAAGGCGGTCATCGCGTCAAAGCGATTGCCCTGGTCAACGATGCGATTGAGGAAGTGAAAAAAGGGATAGCGGCGGACAACGCACGCTGATGCAGAAAGGGGAGAGGCTCCTCTCCCCTGTTTTTCGGATTATTTTTTGCCTTTCAGTTCAGCCTGGCGGCCCAGCAGTTCTTTTGCGTACTTGCTGTTCAGCCCTTTCATATGCTCCTGCGTCTTTTTCAGAGCCGCATCCACTTCGGAAAGGGTCATACGGTTTACTTTCTTGTTCTTCTTCTCGTCTTTCTGTTCGTCTGCCATAATTATGCCTGTCCGACCAGAGAACGGTCCATGAGTCATGCCGACAAGTAGAATTCCCCTCGCTTTCCTTCTCTGCGGCCTGCTGGCCGCCTCTTGCCGCGAATCCCGGAAGCCTCCGGCCTACTATTTCTGGAAGACCGACGCTTCCGTGGGCGCTGAGGATCGCCGCTACCTGCCGGACTCCTCGACGGCTTATGTCCGATTGTTCGACGTGGCAGCCGAGAACGGCCGGGCGGTGCCGATTGCGCCGGCCGAGGCCTCGGCGAAACCCGGCGTTCAGGTCATTCCGGTCGTCTACATCACGCAGGAAGCATTGCGGGTGATTTCGCCGCGCGACGCAGCCCGCCAGATCCATGCCCTTGTGCTCGCGCGCGAGAAACTCATCGCGGACCGGGAAGTTCGAGAGTGGCAGTTTGACTGCGACTGGACCCCGCGCACCGAGTCGCGCTATTTCGCGCTGCTCGACCGCCTGAAAGAACTCGAGCCGGGCCGCATCCTTTCGGCTACGATCCGCCTGCACCAGTTGTCGCCGAAGATCGGACGGCCGCCCGTGGACCGGGGGATCTTGATGCTCTATGGTTTTGAAAACCCGGCCGACTACAAAGAGACGAATTCCATCTTCGATCCTGAGCGTGCGAAACCCTATCTGCGAAACCTGAAAGACTATCCCATCCCTCTCGACCTGGCCCTGCCGGTATTCTCATGGGGTGTCGTCTTCTATCAGGGACGATTTCGACACTTGATTCGCGAGAAAGCAGACGAGATCCCGCAGAAGTTGACGCGCCTCGATTCTCCGTTCAGCAAAGCGCAGTGGTTTCGCGCGGATTCGAACATCTGGATCGGACCGGACAGGATTCCTGCCGGATCTGAGATTCGCCTTGAGGCGACTGGCCCCGAATCGGCGCGGGCCGCCCGATCGCTGGTGGACATCACGAAACCTCCGTTTGCGAAAGATGCGCGGATAGTCCTGTTTGACTTTCATTCTGCCCTGTCCTATCCTGTATCAGAAATCGAGGCTGCGTTTTGAAATTATTTATATTGGAATTTACAACTATTTACCGGATCGTTCCGGCAATGCTTGCGGGGCTGTTCCTCCTGCCGAACGCGCTTCTCCCATGCGGACCGTCCTCCGGTGAACCGGAGGCATTTCTTTTTTCAGAGATTCCTGCGCGCTCCTACGGC
>CAZUJO010000504.1:0-2814 GCA_964619995.1 uncultured Leptospiraceae bacterium | reverse complement strand
GATGTCCGGCGAGCGCGCAATCGTGCAGCAGCGCCAGAATGGTTTCATCGAATTCTTGAAGCGAAAAGAAGACTGGCCGCTCGCGCATCAGAAATATGCCGAGCAGAACGACGGGATGCAGACCACTTCGATCGAATTGTTCGCTGACGGTCAGTGTCGGTTTTTCTGCGCCGGCATTCAGGCCGTGTACTGGAGCGGCCGCCTCAAGAAGCTCATGCGGTTTCCAAATACGCAGTCACCGCTGAAAAGCCGTCTGCACACGGGCGATTTTGTGCTGTTGATCCCCGGCGGATGGACGGCGAAAGAAGCCGCAGAACTGCGCGAAGTGTTCCTGTATCCCGAAGAAGGGGTTGCGGAGAAGGTTTCCGCACTGCTTGACTACTCGGGCCGGGGCAAAGGTTTGTTGATCCAGGGGCCGGAGGGAGTTCCGTGAGGATTCGCAGTATCGTCATCGCTTGCTTGATACCGGTCGCCGTATTCGTATGCGACCGGCTGGTGTTTGATCAGCTACTCTTTTCTCTCCCGAATCCATCGGGATGGGACAGCTTCCGCTGGTACAATTTTGAGTCGGTATTTCGCTCTGTAGAACGCCGCCGCCGCGACGACAAAAAGCCCCTTGTGCTTGCAGTCGGTTCAAGCATCGCACAGTACTCGATTCTTCCTCAAGACTTCGCGCGCCACCTGGGCGGACGCTACAACGTTGAACTCATCTCTCATGCGGCGATGATGCCGACGGATCTCTGGAACTACCGCAAGCGCCTCATGGCGCTGAAACCGGATGTCATTGTATGGACCACGAATCCTGCGGATCTGGATCTCGAGCGTCTGACGCCTCCCTGGGAGGCCGGGCCGTTTCGTTCGCGCGTCACGGAAGATCTTTTCATGTCGCACAGGCTTCCCGGCCGTCTCTATTATCCTTCGAGTTTTGTCGGGCAGGGAGTCGGCGCCGAGCTGACCGCCGCGTTTGCGATGAAGCACATGCTCTACTCGTCCCGATTCCCGCGCGATGAGTGGCTTCCCTTCGTGCAGTTCGCGCTTGAATGGCGCGGGCCTTTGAAGAGTTATCTGAATTATCAGGGCGTGCCGATCGAAGGCGGAGTTTTTCGTGAGGGATTTACAGGCGCCTGTTTCGCGCTCAGCAAAGATCTGACCGGGGGCGAGATGTGGATGGAAGTTCCGTCGGCGCTCTTCAATGCCGGCGTGAGGTTGATCGTGCGCGAGAAGCGCCGCGCTTTGTCATCGTGCGAAACCTTTTCGGGAACAGAGATCGTTCCTTCCCGCGCCGGATGGCAGAAGATTGCTCTGCCGTCTGGAGATCTTGAAATCGTGCTCACTCACGTAATGCATGAAGGCGAAGCGGCCGCTGTCAAAAACGGCCCTGCCTTTCAGGGAAAAGGAGTCCGGCTGCCCGGCAATCTCGGACGCACTGAGTTCGCCCATGACGAAGTATATCTGCGGCGTCCTTCTCTTGAGGAAGCCCGCTTCGACGCGCTGCCGGAATCAGAGCTGATCAGCGACTTTGAAAACCGGATGAATCCTCCGGACTGGCGCGCGCATCCGGGCCTTGCGAACATGGGTTCCATGCGGCTTGCGCGTCACATTGCCGCATACGAAGGCTTTCAGGAAAACCGCGCCATGGAAGATCTCAGGCGGTTTGTGACAGACGTTTCGCGCGATACGCGCGTGCTGATTGTGAGCCAGGCAGAACATCCATTGTCGCTCGACGAATATGCGTGGAGCGATTTTTACACCGGCTACGGAAAGTTTCTGCGCTCTCTGGAATCTTCGCGCGTAATGGTTCTCGATCTGCACGATGCGCTTGGAATGCGGGACCTCGGCGACCCCCATCACCTTACTTTCGGCGGCGCCCGCCGCGTTCAGCCGCAGATGGCCGATGCCGTTCTTCGTCTTCTGGCCCGCTAGTATGCCGCGCCTCACTGTCATTGGATCTGGAAATGCGTTCAACATGGATGGCCGGGCCCATGCATGCTATCTTCTGGACGACGATCTTCTCATCGACTGCGGCGCATCTTCGATTCTGCGCCTGCATTCGCTCAAAGTGGATCTCAATTCAATTCGCACCGTGCTGTTCACGCATTTTCACGGCGATCATTTCGCAGGCCTTCCCTTTCTGCTTCTGAACTATCAGTACATTACGTACAGGAAATCGCCCCTTTTGATTCTCGGTCCCGACGGGATCGAAGCGATGTGCGGCCGCATGCTCGACGTTACCTATCCGGGCATGGAGTTCTCGTTTCCGATTGAATACAAAGTCGTTCAGCCCGGGATTCCCCTGGTTCACGACCGCCGTGAGATCCTGGGCCTGCCGGTGACGCATCGGGAAGAAAGTCTTGGATATCGCATAACGTCAGATTCGCGGACCTTTGCTTTCTCTGGAGACTCTGCGTACGATGAGCGGCTGTTTTCTGTTGTGGAGGACGCCGACCTCGCAGTCGTAGAACTGAGCCTGCCGGAAAACGACGGCAGTGTTGCGCACCTGGGACTCAATCAGGTCCTTGCAGGCGGTCTGCGCGCGCGTCGTATTGTGTTCTCGCACGTCTACAACGACCTGGCGGACCAGGCTGCGCGAAACGGACTCGAAACCGCTTCGGACGGAAGCGTTTTTCAGTACTAATTTCCATTGCTAAGAATCTTCGCGAGCGTAGGGCGGGGCCCGGTCTCACTTGCCGGTTACGTACGGCAGCGGATCAATTGCCTTGTCATCGCCCAGGCGCACTTCATAATGCACATGATATCCGGTCGCCCGGCCCGTCCGGCCGACGAGAGCGATGGGCTGTCCGCGCTGCACACGGT
>CAZUJO010000503.1:0-2824 GCA_964619995.1 uncultured Leptospiraceae bacterium | reverse complement strand
GGCGTAATCCGGATCCATGTCCGTGTCGTTTTCGAAGCGAACAAATTCCGCTTCGGGCAGCGGAAGTCCCATATGCATGAGGGTCCGCCCCGGCATTCTCACGATCACGACGACATCCTGCTTCATGCGGGCGATCAGGTCGGCCGGAAGGCGCGGAGTGGCCAGGCACGCAGTGATTCGGGAGTTGACGTCCAGGAGGATGCCCGGAACTCCACGATGCACCGGCTCGCTCAAGAGCTTCATGCGATAGAGCTCGCGGGCCTTTTGCTTGATATCGACTACGATCCCTTCAAACCGATCGCGCGTTTTGTCCGTGAGTTTCACGGTCACGAGATCTCCGGTCAGCGCGTTCATGCTCTTCGCCGCCGGGATGAACAGATCGCGCGCGGCGGGATCCGCTCCTCGCACCGCCGCAAAAACAGTTCCCGATGGAGAAAGCGAAGCGCGCGCAATCGCGGTAAATGGATCGGACGGAACGACCCTGCTTCCTTCAAAACGGATCAATCCGAGGAGCTTGAGTTCTGCGAGCAGAACGTCCACCTCGGAGTCCGCCCGCGAACGTCTTACTTCGCGGCTCTTGCGAAAGCTGCGCGCGCGCGATTTCGCGCCGCGCGAAACTTCAAATGCAGCCGAAAGCTCCTTTCGCGGAACCTTCTGTCCTGCGTTCTGCTCTAAATATCTTAATAGTCTCGATGCTGTGCTCATTTTTTGACAATACCTTCTGGATACCTGGCTTCTGCCGGATCCTTTCTCAAATAGATGGGTTTCAGATCCGCGTAACTGCCGCTATGCGGCAAAGCTGTGTGAACCCTGTAAATGTCCGATGCGCGCGGCGGCGGAAGCGGCTCGGCGGTGCGTCCTGTTTGCGTAAGGATCAACTCGGGAGAATCGCATAGAATGCGAAAACCTGGATCGACCAGCGCGTCTGCGGGCACATCGAGCGTTTCCAGGCGCTCGATCTCGCCCGGACCGCCTGCCTGCGCGGGCACCACCTTCGCATAGAAGCGATTCTGCTTTCCGTCAATCGCAATCACGAATGAATCGTCGGGCAAGACAGTCCGTACGCCGCAGGCATATACGGTCATGGAATTGAGACCCCGAACGGGAACATCCCAGAGCTGAGCCAGACTGCGCGCTGCGCTGACACCGATGCGAATCCCGGTGAACGAACCCGGGCCGGTGAGGCATACAATCTCCGAAGGCCGCTTAACGTTCCCCTGGTCGAGGACCTCGCGGATCGCAGGGAATAGCTGCTGGAAGGCTTCGCGAGGCGCCAGTCGCGTTGCCGACCATTCTTCGCCGCCGGCAAACAGCCCTACAACGATGTGATGGTTGGTGGTATCAATGCAAAGGCAGGAATTGGTCACCGTTTCTTCTATAGAAGCGAAGCATGCGCTGGCTGTCATCCCTTTCATCAACGGCGAGATCAACCATATACACGGGAAGGTTCGGGTCAAGGGCAGGCAGGGCCTTCTCGCCCCATTCGATGGCATGGACCGTCGGGAGATGTTCGCCGCGGCTCCATTCATCCAGAAAACCAAGTTCCTCAAGTTCAGCGCCTGCGCTGAGTCGGTACAGATCGTAATGATGCAGGATCCCCTTCCTGCCTTCGTAGCGATTGTGGAGGTTGAAGGTCGGGCTGTTGATGTTGTCCGAGATTTCCATCGCGGAGGCGAAGCCGCGGCAGAAGGTGGTCTTGCCCGCTCCGGGCTCGCCGCGCAGAATCAGAATGCTGTTCGACTCATGTGCCAGGACCTCGCGAAAGAACTCGGCGCAGGCCTCCTGCGTTTCAGCGGCCGTCTTTGTGGATTCGATCATTCCTCAGGATCACGCCAGCTGCGGTCCCGCATTTCGCGCCCGGAGAGATTTTTGTAAACCACCGCCCCCGCTCCCCAGAATGAAAGGAGAACAACCCCTGTGAAGATTCCGATCCACTTCAGGGCAAACTCGCCGGTCATGATGGACGGGACTTGAATGAGTTCGGGTTCAACCCTCTCCATTATGTCGCGTGCGACGCCTGCAAAGATCAAAAAGAAGAGGGAAAAAACGACGGTGTAGAGGACTTTGCGAACCGTACGCATGACCTTTGCACGGTTTTGAGCGGCGCAGACAAAAACAAGCCAAAACCTTGCACATTGATCCATCGGGGGCCGATTCTCACTACAGGCTTTGTTGACAAAAAATACGGTCCAGGCCGTTGTTAAGGTAAGCGTACAATTGATTCACGCGTCGAATGCATTGAAGGGATATATGAAGAGACATCTAGGATTCGGAGCGATCTTGCTCCTTTGCAGCCTTGCCCCGCTTCGGGCGCAGATCGTTTGTACTGGCCCCGGTTGTGCCTATCTGCCGCTGAGCCAGGCCACGCTCGACCAGATGTTTTACGACTTCAAGACCCAGTACACGGACAAACTCTTTCAAGACATGGCCGCAGCCTCCGCTCTCGCGAACCTGTCAGCAGCTCCCACGGGCACAGTGAACCTTTACGGATGGACCGCCGGCGTAAGCGCCGGGCTGGGATACATCCCGGTGAAACAGGTGAGCATTCCGATCACCGGCTATGGTGAACTCAAGGACATTCCGCAGGCCGGCGGCTCCGTCAATCCGCGGATCTTTGCCGGTGCGAACCTCGGGTGGCTGCTGAATCAAGCGTACGATCCCTGGGGAGATGATGTTTCCTCCACGCCATTTTTTCTATCACCGGCTCGCTTTGATGTCTATGGCTCTTTCATTCAAGACCGACGTCATTTCACTCTGAAAGACGGAGGTCAGGTGACGGTCAATGCCCGCAACCTGGGCTTCGATGTTCGCTATCATCTTGTTG
>CAZUJO010000502.1:0-2837 GCA_964619995.1 uncultured Leptospiraceae bacterium | reverse complement strand
ATCCACATGGGCTTCCCGGATTCCGCGGTATTGTTCGATCCAGTCGCTGTATGGCAATCGCCCGCTCAAGAATGCGGCATCCAGGTTGTCTGCCTGAAATGCCGGCACAAGCAGACTCTGAAAAGAAACGACATTCTCCTTCAACGCGAGATAGCGGGCTGCGGCGGTTCGCAGAGAAGCTTCGAGCGATTGTTCGATCGATGCGCGGTCGGCTGCCGCTTCCTGACGGTCTGCCTGCGAAATCGCGGCGGCGCCTTCCTGGCGCTGGAAAACTGGAATTCCGATACGGATCCCGAAGCGGACCGTGCGTTCACGCTCGGCGGCCGGTGAGGCGAGGGAAGGAGCGAGGGCGTAAGGGCCGACGGTCTGTTGTCCTGCGCCCAGAAACAGGGTTGGATTCGGCAGCTTTTCCGCAGCACGCAGATCACCGGATCTTTCGCTGCGCTCCGATGCGAACTTTGCGTCGAGAAGGGATGGATTTTGCGCGTGCGCGCTGCGAATCAGAGTCTCGGTGTCGGGCAGCGCCGGGAATGACGGTGAAACAACTTTCCAGTCCCGCAAATTTCCGCGCCCCGTCAAGAGCCCGAGCGTCTGTTCGGCGTTCGCCTGCGCCAGCTCCTGGTTTCGCTCGTCCGCTTCAAGGCGGATCATATCGCGCTGAAAGACAGTGCGCACATACGCGCCCAGTTTCTGATCTACAAACCCGGGGCCCATCCTCGCGAACACTGTGCGAAAATGTTGAATCTGAGACCGGAATACGGGACGATTCTGGCGCGCTCCGGTCAGTCTCGCGAGTTCCGTTCGCACAAGAGCGCGGACCTGCATCTTCGTCAACGTCAGGCGATTCTCAGCGCGCCGCCGGTCCAGGTCGGCAACGCTTCGCTTGAGATCCTGTTTGCCCCAGGGATCGATTTCCTGGCTGAGCTCAATTTCGTAGCCCTGCACTGGCTGACTCTGCGGCCCGGCAAGGATGGTCGGCGAAACGTCGAACGGCTGTTCGCCGCGGACCGCCGCGGCAGGAGAGACTGTGATTTCCGGTCCGGTGCTCCTCTGTCCTTTCACAATCGTCGTGCCGAATTCCGGATTGGATGGAAATGACGAGCTGTTCTGCATCCATTCGCCTCTCGCACGAAGGACCGCGGCCTCTGCCCTGAGAACCTCCGGGCTGTGCTCCAGGGCTGCTCCTGCTGCGTCTTCGAATGTCAGCTCATGGACGGGTTCAGCGAGGGCTGCTGCGACCAGCAGCGCCCCGCCTGAGAGAGAAACGACGATCCTTCTCATGTTGTTACTTCGGCTCGTAAAGAATCTTCGCGCTTTCGGCTTTCCCGTTCACGCGGGCGTTTACGTGGAAGTACACCCTGCGGGCATTTTTTGGGATCGAGACAGATGCATGAAACATCCCTCCGTCCATGCGCGCGAGGCTGAGGTTCGTCTTTCCCTTGCCCGGAATTTCGATGGCTGCGGTTACTTCGCCCAGGTTCGCCGGAGCGCTCTTCACATCGTCTTCGAGAATGTAGATCATCGCCATGTCGCCTGACACAGTGACTTCAGCGAAGTGATTCCCCATCTTTGAATACTTTCCGCCATGCGGTCCCACAGGCGGAAGCACATCCGGCTTGTCATGGCCTTCGTGCGCGAAGAGCGCGCCGCAGACAGCAAACAGCAGCGCGGCAGTCCATTTGTATTTTCTTGTCATTGTTTTTTCCTCGTTTAGTTTAGTGTGATCTAGTATCTATTGTTTCAAATTCCTCGGCCGTTTCACCGCCTGAAAAAAGATCACCGGCGTGAACGCAAGATCCAGAAGCGTGGAGCTCAGGAGTCCCCCCGAGATCACAAGAGCGACCGGGTAAAGAATCTCGCGGCCGGGTGCATCGCTGCCGGAAATCAGAATCGGCAGGAGCGCAAAGACCGCAGAGAACGCGGTGAGCAGGACGGGCAGCAACCGCTCGAGCGCGCCGCGAACGACCATGTCGCGTGAAAACGGAACGCGTTCCTCCGCCTCGAGATACAGGAAATGCGAGATCATCATGATTCCATTTCGCGCGGCAATTCCCGTCAAAGCGATGAAGCCGACAAGACTTGCGAGCGATACGGGGACGTGAGCGACAAACAACGCGAAGACGCCTCCGATGAATGAAAACGGAATGTTGATCAGGATCTGCAAAGCCAGGGCCCAGGAACCGAAATGCCGGACCAGCATGGCAGTAAGCAGCACGAGGGCGAGGGCGCCCGAGACCGCAATCATGCGAAAGGACCTGGCCCGGTTCGCGAAGCGGCCTCCGATCTCCCACCGCACTCCCGGCGGGAAGGTCAGGGCTTTCATTTTAGCCTCGACGTCGCGCTGCACGCTTCCTGCATCGCGCCCTGCGAGATTGAAGTAAACGGCCACTCGTCTCGACCCGTCCTCGCGTTTGATCTCGTACGGTCCTTCCGTCTCGTAGATCTCAGCGACCGACGCAAGCCGCACAGGAGTTCCGTTCGGAAGGTATTTGATGATGATGTTGCCGAGTCCGTCGATCGCGCGCGACCGTTCGTCAAACCGCAGAGTGATATCAAAAATGCGGCCTTTGTCTACAACCCGGCCCACCGGGCTGCCCGCGAGCGCCGCTTCGAGAACCTCCGTGATTTCGCCGGGGGTCACACCGTAGGCGCTTGCCTGTTCATGGTTGATACCGATCTTCAGTTCGGGCGCTTTCGCCTGATTTTCGACTGCGAGATCGGTCACGCCAGGAAGGTCCTTGAGCGCGGTTCGTATCTGGTATGCTTGATACTGAATGCTTTCGAGATCATCCCCATAGACAAACACGGCCATCTCCGAGCGGACGCCCGTCATCATG
>CAZUJO010000501.1:398-2842 GCA_964619995.1 uncultured Leptospiraceae bacterium | reverse complement strand
ATCCAGCGCACACTGCCGCTCATTGTTGAGCCTGTGGTCCTGCATCTGGCAAATCGCCTGGCGACCGTAATCTACTATCAGGTCAAAGACTATCTCCAGGCCATAGCATGCGCGGAGCGCTGCCTCGCTGCTGCGGTCGACATGGAAATGAAGCGCGAAGAGTACGACGCCCGATTGTCGCTTGCGATTCTGGCCATCGTATCAGGAAACCTCGAGCTCGCAAATGACCATCTGCTGGAACTCGAGCTCATGAATCCCTCGGACGTTACGGTTCAGAAACTCGCTGACTTTCGCATGGATCTTGAAGAAGGCAGCGCGGCAGTGGACCGCGTAAGCCCGCGAGGGTTTGATTTCAACGCTCAGATACAGGATTGGCTGCGCAATCGCTTTGCAGAGGACATGATCTTCAAGCTTTCCGGCCTGGCCATGGACGAGGAATTCAACATAGATGACTTCTTCACTTCCGAAGGCGAGGTGCAAAAAAAGAAAGTTGAATCAACCATCGACCCTGCGCTCATGATTGAGCGCTTCAACACGCTTACAGACATCCCCTTTCAAAACACATGTGCGAAGATCATCGCGCTGCAGGGATACCAGCTGGAGAAAACGTTGCCCTATCGCGAGAAGGACGGAGGCGATTTCATTGCCGCAAACAAGAATGACCGAAAGACGAAAGCGCTATTTCGCTTCCGTAAATGGAAGAACCAGCCGATCTCGGATATTTTTCTGCGGGACATGCAAAACAATATGAATGAACTCAAGGTAAACCAGGGATTCTTCGTGGCCGGAACGCGTCTGACTCCCGGCGCTGAATCAGCTCTACAGAATCTCAAGAAGATCACCGTGATCCACGATATCGAGCTGGGCGAAATGCTGTTCAAGGTGCTCGGTCAATGAGGGCAGCGCTTTTGCTCACAGCCCTGGTGTTCGCCTGCGCACAGCCGTCGCCGCGTCTCCGGAATGTCGCCCCCGGTGTGATACGCGGCACGCTCACGTATCCGTCCGGGCAGAAGCCTTCCGAGCAAGCGGTAAACAGCGCTCAGGAACTCCTTCTCCGCCTGATCGAAATGGTGAACCGCAAAGATTGGAGCGGACTGCCGGATCTCGTAAGCCCGCAGAAAGGAATCTATGTAGATCTGAAAGGATTTCGAAGCCTCGCCGACCTGCGTCACGACGTAGCGGATCGCAAGAGCTACCTGTATGTGTTTTACCACAACACCGAAGACTTGCGAGCATTCACGCATGATCCCGGACAGATCGCAGTACGCGATGTCTTGCTCTCGACGGATCAAATTCGTGTAGACTATTACTTTGAAGAGGGCGGACAGCAATGCGAGATGCGCTTGCACCTCGTCGGCAACGAGGGCGAGGACTTTCGCCTCAATCAACCTGTGTTCATACTCGAAGGCGGCGTATGGAAAGTTTACAGACTCTTCTAAAACGTCTGTCAGTGTGGTGCGGCGCAGGTCTGGCCTGCGGCGCGCTGGCCGTTGGCGGAATGAAACTCAGCCGCGACTGGCGTCAGTTTGATTTGTGTCCCAACCGCGACGTCCTTACCTGGGACGCGAATCTGCGGATGCTCCAGACTCTCGATGTTCGCAGCGACGTCATGAGCGGTCACCCATTTCGCGCCATCGCATCGATTGTTGATTCTCCCACATGGCCTCCGCTCCATGGGATCATTGCGCAATTCGTCTACCTGTTCACGGGCCCTTCTACGATCGCGGAGGCAGGAATCGGATTCTTTTTCTTCGCGCTCACATTGCTCACCCTGGGCACCGTCGCGTGGTTCTTGAGAAATGAAGCAGGTCTGGCAGGCGCCGGATCCGCGCTGCTCGTCAGCGTGGTCGTCCTCAGTCACACGCTGGAGCTCACCGCTTACAGCCTTTCGGCGATGCTTGAAACGCAGGGAATGGTCTTCCTTCTCGCTACGGTGTTCGCGCTTTACCGGGCATTTAAGAACGACAGCGGACGTTATTTGCTATTGCTGACTACGCTGGGGCTTTTTCTGACAAAGTACCCTTACGGGCATATCCTCGTCATGGCCGTCGTTCCTGCGGCTCTCGCGGCGCGAAAGGACTCCATTCCTCTGCTTCTCCGATTTGCAAGAAGCAACTACCGCGGCGCCGGCCTGACTATCCCCGGCACAGTCGCGTTCGTCGTCTTACTCTTCGCGCTGGCCCGCTTCCTGCCCGGGGATTTGCTGCGAGCCAAGACGGTGAAGTACGTCTTTTATGGAACAATTGTCATATTCTGGGTAGACTTCAACGTGAAGTTATTTCGCACGCGAGCCTCGTTTGACTGGCCCCGCGTATGGGAGATTGTGTATCTTTACTGCGTCACTCCAATTCTGGCGCTGACTTTTCTCAGTCCGGATCGTTTTTCAAGCACGGTGGGCACGCAACTGCATGAGCAGGACGCGAAACGGTCGTTCTTCTTGAGCT
>CAZUJO010000501.1:0-388 GCA_964619995.1 uncultured Leptospiraceae bacterium | reverse complement strand
GGCAAACTCGGAGAGCTGGTACAGGCGCGCCTTGTCGTTCTTCTTGAGCTTCTTTGAGATTCCCGATTCTCCGATTCCACTCTACATTTTCGCATTCCTGCTGATTACAGCCATTGGAATCCTCGTGTGGAGACTCCGCTCAGGCTCTCTGCAGGACGCGCTTGCGTTGAGCCTCACGGTCGTTTTGTTCCATGCTCTTATCCTCGAAGCTCTTACTGCGAACAAACAGTTGAGACACATCTATCATCTGTTGCCGGCCCTTTTGCTCCTCGGAAGCGTTCTGGCCATTCGCGAATGGGACCGGAAGTTTCCTGTCGGGAAACTTCTGCTTCTTGCGTCTGCTGCATGGATTCTCTGGCTACCAGGATCGATTCTACGTGCCGGCCAT
>CAZUJO010000500.1:0-2854 GCA_964619995.1 uncultured Leptospiraceae bacterium | reverse complement strand
CTCCAGAACTTTCAGGTGGCGAGAGATTGCCGGCTGGCTCATGTTGAAGGGTTTCGCAAGCTCAGAAACCGTGGCTTCGCGCCTTGCGAGGCGCATCAGGATGGCCCGCCGGGTTGGATCTGCCAGCGCGGCAAATGTTAAATCAAGGGATTCCATGCACGCCTCCTTATATAACAATTACGTTATCTACAAAATTCCTGTCAACTGGATTTTACCCCTGTCAAAAAAACCTGGCAAATATACAGCCTTTCAGCGTTGAGGAAGATCATGCCCAGACCCACAACTCGCGCGTTAGCGCTGATTCCAATTCTCGCACTTGTCCTGATTCCGCCCGTCGCAAAAGCCCAGGTTCCTCCGGCCATCCCCATAAACAGCGCCGCAGCCCATCCCCGGCTCTGGGTGACCTCCGCTGACCTTCAGAAATTGCGCAGGAAGGCAACCCCCGAAAATCCGGTTTATCAACAGGGGTTTTGCGCTGCGAGAGACCGGGCCCTCGCAAACTATCATTCCCGTTACTATCCGGGCGGCAAACCGGCCAGCCCCTGGCCCGAGCCGGGAAACATAACATGGCAGTCTCCCACAACGGAGCAGGATATGCTCATCCTTGCTTTCGCCTCCTTGATTGATCCTGAGCTTTCGAAGCGCACGGAGTACGCCCGTTATGCGCGCAACCTGCTGATGCACGTCATGAACGAGGTTGCAAAAGGTTTCGCGCCGCGCCTGGCGAACGGCGAAGACGTACCGTTTCGCGCGGCTGGCTTCATTACATACGACCGCGGACGAACCTACGGCGAGGCGTGGGGACTCACGGTCGACTGGCTGCAGGCTTATGAAACAGAAAATCGGAAAGCCATTCTTACGGCCGCGGACAAGGCGATCGTGCGAAAGGGTTTCATGCTATGGGCCGCGGAGATTAGAAAGAATGGACGCGCGGCGCCGCCGTCTGTGAGGAATCATCCGTCGCTCATTGGAAATCGATGGGCGGCAAACAACTATTACAGCGGCCAGCTGCGAAATCTCACTCTCATCGCGCTCAGTCTTGATCCGGCCGACGACCGTCCCGTAAATCCTGCAAGGCCCGAGACGGAAGTTGGGAATACGCTGAGAAGCTATCTCGGCGACGTAATCGGCACGTACATCTATCAACAGTATTCTATTTACGGAACTCCGGCAGAGTTCAGCCGCGACCTGAATATCCCGCTCGAATCGCCGGACGCGCAGAAGGTCGGAATCGCTGGCGGCGGAATCTCGCCCGAAGGCTCGCTCTACGGCGATTCGCTTGGATACATTTTTCAGGGGTTGCTTGCGCTCTACACAGCGGGCTTCCAGGACCCGGCGAAATTCGGCGGACAAATGCGTTTCATCGAAAGCGAATACTGGGCCGCCTACGTCGACGGATTTCTGCACAACATAACGCCTGAGGGACGGGTCTTTCCGGAACAGCGCTGGCTCGGAGAGGTGTATCAGGTGGCAGGTTACGGCGATATGCTCAGGACGTGGGTTACGCCTGATCTTGCAAGCATCATGGGACCGTTAGGCGTCTTTGCTGAAATCAAGGGAGACAGGGCACGCCTGAACACAACTCGATGGGTCATGAGGAATGTTCTGGAGGGTGGATCTGAGAAATTCTATTCGCGGATGAACAACGCAAGTTACGGCGCAAACGAACCCATTTTCTATTTTCTTCTGTTTGATCCGAAAGGGCCCCCCGAAATTGATCCCCGGCCGGCTCTGCGCACGCATTTCATCGCAAAGCGACAGGGCAGGCTGCTCGCTCGAACGGACTGGACTCCGGGAGCATCCTGGTTTCAATTCATCTGCAACTGGAACACAATCGATCACCAGCAGGCCGACTGCAATGATTTCGGTTTTTACAGAAAAGGGCAGTGGCTGACGCGGGCTCACACGAACTACGACAACGCAGGCATTGGTCAGACAACGGACTACCACAACACCCTTTCCATACAAAACGTGAACCCACCCGGCATGCAGTGGTTCGAAGGAGAGATTTTCAAGCGAGGCAGCCAGTGGGTTCAGGGGCTCAACGCAGGCGATCCTGAGGTTCGCTTAAGCTCCTACAAAAATTACTCTTTCGCTTCCGGCGACGCGACCAATGCCTACAACCGCAGGTCTTCTGTCTGGGGCAAACCCGACGCAGGTGCAAATGACGTAGAACATGCAAGCCGATCCATTCTCTGGGTCAAGCCGGACGACCTGTTCATATATGATCGCATAACGTCCCGCTCACAGGGCAAGTTCAAGAGATTCAATCTGCAGCTCACGGGCCCCGCAAACGTGTCAGGAAAAGCGGTAACTCAGGAATTTCAGAATCAGATTCTGCGAATCGAATCCATCCTGCCGGAACAAGGTGTTCTGAGAGTTCTTCCGGATGAAGTTCTGAAGCCGGTTGCAGAGCTTGAGCCAACCACGCACCGCCTCATCATTGAGGATCCGAAGAGTCCAAAACGAGTCCGCTTTCTTACGGTTGTAAAAGCATTCGACCGGGGAACACAGCCGCCCGGCAGCATTCGCATTCGCGCGGGGACAGGATTTGAAGGAGTCCTGAACGGAACGACGGCTGTGCTTTTCCGAATCGAACCGGCCGGCGATGGGATCATCAAATGCTCCATCCCCTTCGCCCATCGCGTCTACGTAACTGGCCTCGAGCCGGACACAAACTATACTGTAAGGCTGGAAAAACAAAGCGCTTCCCTCTCTCTAGAAATTCAACCAGGATCGGGTGCGAAATCCGACGAGGCCGGAGTTCTTGAAATCACAGCGCCGTAGAGAAAGGGAGAACGCGCTAAAGGTTTTTTACTAAAAGAACCACGTGGCCCGGTGCGAGGAAGCGGAC
>CAZUJO010000499.1:0-2854 GCA_964619995.1 uncultured Leptospiraceae bacterium | reverse complement strand
CGACTGGATCATGCGGTCGGTCACGGCAAGCGCTTCCAGAAAGGCGGCCCGGTTCAGGGGCTGCTTCTGCTTGATGTGATCCGGAATTTCAACGGACCGGCCGAGCATGCGGTTCATCATGAAATAGTCCGCGCCCGGGATGTGGCGGCAGAGTTCGCCGAGCGGCATCATGTCCGGGTGCGGGCGAAAGTCCAGTTTGTCATCCGGAATGACCCGGCCGAGCATTTCCGTTCCTTCGCGCACTTCTTTCCATCTTGCCAGATATTCTGTAAGCATATACCTTCCCGATTAATTCCTGGGATCAATACTGAGAGAGCAGCCCGTAGCTGCGCGCCGTCTTTTCCATGCGCGAAAAGCAGAACCAGCCCACGAGCATGAAGATGAGAGAGTAGACGCTGAACTCAAGAAGGCCGTACGGCGATTCCACAACCGGGCTCGTCAGCGACTGCGTCAGATGCGACATTCCTACGGTCAGAGGGAAGTGATCGTACACCATCTTCAGTGAGTCGGGCAGCTTCGCGCGGTCCACCCAGAACAGCCCCAGGAATGCGAAGTTGATGATCTGGAAAAAGAAGCCGACCCTTTTAAACAAAAGCGTGATGCCTGCGAAGATATAAGATACTCCGAAGATGCCGATCGCAAGAATGCAGAGATCCAGCGCTCCAGCATGAAAGCGCGCGAGCGAAATCGCGTTGTCCGGCAGTGCGAAGCCATAGAGTCCGAGCATGATGTAGAAGGTCAGAATCTGCCGTGGCAGCTGAGCGATCCCGCGTGCGAAGAGAACTCCGCCCAGCGAATGGCCGGAAATGGAAAGCTGTTCGAGCGTTCCTGTCTGGCTTTCGTTTTGAATCTGACCGGACCATCCCATCTGCGTGGCCATGACGAACTGCATCAGGCAGTATCCGAGAACCATCCGTTCCTTGTTGAACTGGCTTCCTTTGTCGAGAATTCCGGAGCCTGTGGGCAGAAGCGTGTTCATGCCGTGAATGATGGCGAGCAGAATCAAGAACATGAAGAACATGAACGATATGATCTCAAGCGGATATCGCTTCATATAGAGGAGGTCGCGCTTGATCTCTGCTTTGATCATCAGCGCCATGTCATAGACGAGAACCGGCAGACGCGCAGGATTCATTTCTTTTCCTCCGTTTCATTCAGGGTGCGCATGAATATCTCCTCGAGGTCCTCTACGGGCTTGTGCATGGAGATGATTTCCAGTTTCTTTTTCTTGAGAACGTCGAGCACATCGTACAGCCCTTCCGGTTTCTTGCAGTCCATCTCCCACTCTGTGTGGTCGTTCTGGCCGGAAAGAAGAGATGCTCCGTATTTCTTCTGCCAGTCGGCGGGCAGTGGAAAACTTCCGCGCACGCTGAATCGGTAGATGTGATTCCGGAAGACGCTCCGCAGCTGCGGAATGGTGCCTTCGCGCACAATCTGTCCTTCGCGGATGATACCGGCGCGATCCGCCACTTCTTCAACAAGCTCCATCTGGTGCGTCGTCAGGAGGATCGACTTCCCCTGTTTTCGCGTAAGTTCAAGCATCATTTCCTTGATCTTGCGCGAGCTCGCAACGTCGAGGCCGAGGGTTGGTTCATCCAGGAGGATGATCTGCGGATCTGTGATGAGCGCCGCTGCGAGCGCAAGCTTCTGCAGCATGCCGCGCGAAAGGTGCTGGCTCTGGTTCTTCTTCTTGCCTTCGATCTCAAGATGACGCAGAAGGTCGACTGCCTTCGTGCGGATGTCGGTGGTCGAAATGCCGCGCAGATTCGCGAAATAATGCAGGTTTTCGAGCGGTGTCAGGCGCCAGTAGACGTTACGCGTTCCTTCCAGAACCGCGCTCAGTTTCTTGTAGGCTGCCGTTTCGCTGCCGAGTTTCTTTCCGTCGAGCAGCACGTCGCCGGATGACGGGACAATGAGTCCGGCAATCATCTTGATGATTGTGGATTTTCCCGCGCCGTTCGGGCCGATCAGGGCGTAGATTTCGCCTGGCTTGATTTCGAAGCTGACGCCTCGCACGGCCTCGAACGCCTTCTTGCGCGAAAGCGGATTCTTATAGGTCTTCCTGAGGTTGACTACCTGAAGGCTCATCTGGCCGGCTCCTTACTGGATTCGATCAATTCTGCGACCGAGAGCCATTCCGCCTCTTTCTCTTCTATAAGATGGGAGAGCCGGCCAAGACGGTCGTAGTCTTCTTTGCTTACAGTATCCGGATTTTTTTCAACAAGGGCAAGCAGATCTTTCTGCTCGGACTGCAGAGCCTCCAGTTCTTTTCCCAGGGTCGAATAACGTTTTTCCTGAGCTCGCAGTTCTTTTTCCCGCGCCTTTCTGTCCGCCTTGACGGCGGGTTTGCCAGTTTCGCTTTCAGAGGGGACGCTGCTCTCCGCGGCCGGCGCCTTCACGCTCTCCGGCTCCTTCGCTTTCCCTTTTGATTTTGGTTTTGAATCCTGGGCTTCTTCCCGGTCGAGCTCTTCGTTCAGATAGTATACATAGTCTTCGTAGGTGCCGTCGTAGAGGCGGATAGACTGGTTCTTAACCTCAAGAATGCCGGTCGCTACGGTGTTCACGAACGTCCGGTCGTGGCTTACAAAAAATACCGTGCCGCCGAAATCCTGGAGGCTTTCGCCGAGGACCTCCACTGTGTCAAAGTCCAGGTGGTTGGTCGGTTCATCGAGAAGAAGCACGTCGCATTTCTGGAGGAGCAAGGAGAGGAGGAGCACGCGGGATCTTTCCCCGCCGGATAGAATCGACACTTTCTTTTTCGTGTCGTCGCCGCCGAAAAGGAACGCGCCGGCCATGTTCAGGATTTCCTGGCGTTTCATTGTTTTCGGCGCATAACGTTCCAGATACTCCAGAA
>CAZUJO010000498.1:0-2857 GCA_964619995.1 uncultured Leptospiraceae bacterium | reverse complement strand
GCTTTACCTTCTGGGCGCCCGGTACCCGGATCTCTTCTTTGAATTCAAAACCGCCGTGACCCGTGGACGCTATGAACAATCCCGGCTGCAGGGCGCGAACCTGGATGACCTTCGCGCGCGTATGGAGAATCTCATGCGCGAGGAAGAACTCTACGGAGAAGAAAAACTCACCATTGAAGACGTGGCCACCAGGCTGGGGATGTCTGTGCACGCGCTTTCTGAATATATCAACGTGCATGAGAAAACGAACCTTCCCGGGTACATCAACGCGCTTCGCATCGCGCGCGCTTGCGAGCTGATTGATCAGGATCCTTCGCGCACGGTTCTTTCAATTGCGTATGACGTTGGATTTTCGGCAAAGTCGACGTTCAACGCGGCCTTCCTGCGTCATATGGGCATGACACCGAGCGAGTTCAAGAAAAGGCGCAGGACCGCGCGCTAGAAGTTCAGCGGGTTGAATTCTGGGCGCCGTGCTCTTTTAACAGGGCATCCATGCGCGGGTCGTAATCCACCATGAAGTTCACCATGCCCAGAGATCGAACATAGTCGAGCGTCCCGATAGTGACCGCAAATGGAATATAGCGCGCGGCCATATCGTTTGCCGTCAGCCAGGCAGCGAAGTCCCGCGTGAGCTCCTCTTCCGGTCCTGCAATGAAGTCCGCCCGGAAGCGCACGGGAATCCACGAAAGAAACGCTCTCTTTTCAGGATCAAATCCCTCGAGCACAGTCCGAATCCGCGGATGACGGTATTCAAGGTACGCCGCAAAGAGGAAGTTCGAGCTGGCCACGAGAACGTAATCTTCGAGTCCGCGGCTTTCTATCAAAGCCGCAATTTCATCGGCGAGCTCAAAGGGACTCGAAGAACCATATCCCTTCATGTCAAAGTAGAACACATATTTGCGTCCATACTTGTCCAGGGCGTCATTCAGGGTCGTGACGTGCGCGCTTGATTTGCGAAAGCTCAGATCCTGGAGGATTAAAGGCGATGACTTGAGCTCGGCGACCGTTCGATCCGACGCGATGCCTGGGAGGCCGAGAAGCCGGGCTGTATCGCGGTCATGAAATAGGAAGAACTGGCCGTCTTTTGATTTCTGCACATCCACTTCAATGCCCTCGAACCCTTTTCCGTCGACGGAAGCCATTGATTCGAGGCAGTTTTCCGGCGTGGCGAGCGTTGCTCCGCCGCGGTGCGCGAAGGCAAGTCCGTGAGCCAGATGCGGCGGCAGTGCGTCTTTCTGTCCGACGCCGCCTCCGATCACCAGAATGAGAAGCGCAATTGCGAGAGGCGAGAGCGCGGCCGCGGCTGCAATCCTTGTATATCGCGTTCGTTTTGTGACGTTATTCGGCATTAGGATCCTCACCATTCAGAGTTACCTGCGGAGTCTGGCACCTTGGGCCTGCGAGCAGCGCGTAGGCTCCCTGGAACGTCTGCGTCAGACGCTTTTGATACGCAGGGAGAACGTCTGGCTGAGTGGAAATCGTCAGTGTCTTCGTGTCCAGAATCTGAACGAGGCCGGACCTGAACTGAAAGTAGAAATGATTCGAATCGAGCAGTCCGATCCCGTCATTCAAAACGAGAGGAACGGCGCCTTCGCTCGTTCTAAACAGGCTCCGGCCCACTCCCGGATGCACGTCCGTTACGCCCGCCAGATCGAGCAGGGTCGGCCCCAGGTCGATGTGCGAGCCGAAAACAGGCATGCGGGCGCCCGGCGAAACGAGCGGATGGTTCCGCGCTGAGACTACGAGAGGAACATGATAGTAGTTGGAAAGAATATCGGATTTCTGAAAGCCTACGGACAAAAGCTGCCCGTGATCTCCCGTGATCACAATGATGCTGTCCGGATCCAGCGCGCGAATCTCTCGGACAAAATTGCCGATCGCCCAGTCTGTGTAACGAAATGCATTTTTCTGCTGCTGATTCGGCCCGGTGATAGGCTCAAAGGGCAGAGGTTCGGGCAGCCATTCATACGGGGTATGATTCGTCGCAGTCAGGAGCACCCAGGCAACCGGCTGCTTTGACTGGCGCCTGTGCTCTTTCAGACGAACGATCGCTTCGTCATACATTGCTTTGTCAAAAACGCCCCAGGGCCCGCGCGGCTCCGCTGCCGGATATTCCGGCTCCGCAACCACGGTTTGCGCTCCCGCCGTTTTCAAGAATGCCTTCATGTTGTCGAAGAGAGGATCATGCGTCATGAAGAAGGAAGTCTGGTAACCGGCATCGCGCAGAGTGTTCAGCCAGGTCGTTCGCGGCTGCATTCCGAATCGTGTCGCTGTCAGGGACGGACCCGGCGGGTTTGGAATGCCGGTGAAGATATTGAAGATTCCCTGGCCGGTATGCGTGTTGTTTGAGTAGAAATTATCAAAGGAGACGCCGCCTGCGATGAGCGAATCAATCTCCGGCGTAAGATAAGGCTCTGCCATTCCTCCGAGCGCACGGACTCCTTTCGCGGTGAGAGATTCCGCCACGATCACGAAGACGCTGCGGCCATTGGCATGGACCGCCGCATGCGATTCCGACGGAGCGCAGCCCTCAGTCGAGACGCCCGCCGGTTTCCATTCATCGATCTCTCCGTGAAACTGCTGTTCGCTGTAGACGGACAGCGCAAGGTTCAGGCCGCTGTTTAATGCGAGCTGATTCATCATCAGATTGTCGCCGAAGAATGCGGCTCCCATTTCAATCGTACGGCGCGTTCCCAGTGTGCCCCTGGCTGCAACGGTTCCGAAAGAGACAATGAGAAGGAGCGCCGCAACCCGAACAGCAAAAGAAGAATGCTGCTTCAGTCTCCGGCTGATCCAGAACATTCCAGTTGTCAGGAGCCCCGCGAAGAGAAGGAAGAGGATGGTATATGTGGTTCCT
>CAZUJO010000497.1:0-2858 GCA_964619995.1 uncultured Leptospiraceae bacterium | reverse complement strand
GATCGACTCGAGGTACGTGCGAAACACCTCGATCATCTCTTCGCCGGCGAAGACATGGCAGCCCGGTTTTTCGAGGAAATCCAGAAAATCGGGAAAACTTCCGCGCGCAAGCGAGGCCGCAAGGTCGAAGCGGTGGTCGACGGCAATGCAGATCTGGTTGGGCTTCAGAAACTGCGCGGTCTGAACGGCCAGCGCCGGATTTCCGAGGCCCAGGATGAGAATGATTTCTTTTCCCGTCCATTTTTCCCGGTCCCCGGGAAGAAGCCTCTGCGCCTCCTCGGCGGGTCTTCGTGAAGAGGTCGGTCTGCCGTCGGGGCCGGAGAGGACTCCTTCTGCGGAAATTGCATAAGAAGAGCCCGGATTTCGGCCGTAGAAAATTTGGAGGTAGGGCTTTCTTTTTAGAATGGACTGGATTCTTTCCCCCGGATTTCTTTCCATTCTGCGGTCCGGAAGCAGGATTTGCTGCCTCCTGCCGTTTTTGCGAACGAATTTCTCGTTCAAATCAGTAACTCATGGAATTTCTTAAGAAGATTCGAATCGTTGGCTTCAAGTCCTTCGCGGACGAAACCATCATCGAGGCTGGACCGGGCATTACGGCGGTGGTCGGTCCGAACGGCTGCGGCAAGTCGAACATACTCGATGCAGTCCGCTGGGTGCTCGGCGAGCGCTCGCCCCGCGGCCTGCGCGCGAAGTCCATGGAGGACGTAATTTTCCTTGGATCAGAAACGCGGAACGCCGGCGGCTTCGCCGAGGTAGAAATCACCTTTGATAATACGAACCGCCTTCTGCAGCTCGATCAGGATGAAGTGTCGATCGGACGCCGCGTGTACGTAAGCCAGGGCTCTGACTATCTTTTAAACGGCCGCCGTGTGCCCCGCCGCGAAATCGAGCGAGTGCTCATGGATACGGGCATCGGAAAGACGGCATACTCCATCATGGAGCAGGGGCGGATGTCTGAGATTCTCAAGGCGTCTCCGGAAGACCGCCGCGCCCTCTTTGATGAGGCGGCCGGCGTTTCGAGGTTCAAAGCGGAGCGCGAAGAGACTCTCGAGCGCCTGAGCGCAACCGAGCAGAACCTGCGACGCCTCGATGACATCCTCAAGGGAAAGCGCGAAGAGATGGAGCATCTCGACCGTCAGGCGAAAAAGACGCGTCAGTATCTGAAACTCAAAGAGCTCCTCGACAAGAGCGACAAAAAACTGCGCTACATTCAATACCGCGACCTGATCGAGCGGAAGACCGCAGCGGAGCAGAAGCTGGCAGAACTCATTCGCCGCCGCGACGAACTGACAGCCCAGCTTGCGGACCGCGAAAAACAGAGCGAAGAGCTGGCCAATCTATCCGAAAGCGAATCGGAAGAAATGCACAGGCTCGACCGGGAATACCACCAGACCCTGGCGCGGATTGAGGCGCTGGCCTCAGATCAGGAGCGACTGACGCAGGAAGTCCAGGAACGCGAAGGCAAACTTCAGGTACTGCTGCAGAGAAAGACGGCCGAAGAGAAGAACCGGCTCGTGGTCGAAAAGAAATACGAAATGTCCACGCAGATGGAGCTCGATCTGGGCGCTGAAATCGAAGCCCTGCGCGACTCATCGCGCAAGCTGGAAGAACAGATTTCGCGCCGCGAAGCTGAGATCCGCCGCAACGTAGAAAAAGAAGAAACAAACCAGGAAGAACTGCGCAAGAGCGAAGAAGAGCAGGAACGCCTTCTCGAGAAGATGCGCAAGGTTACAGACGAACTCATCCTCGAACTTGAAGCGAAGCACAAGGACCTCGAGAGCCATGAGGCGCAGCGCAAGCAGATTCACGATTCATTCACAAAGCTGGCGGAACAGACTACCGGCAGCCTTGCAGAGCTGAAGAAAGCGATCGAGTCCGGCGACCGGGAGCGCGCCATTGCGCTCGTGAACCAGCTGCCCGTATCGGATCTGAAGAAGACCTTTGATGAAGCAGAAGCGCTCGATGCAAGACTCCGCTCTGTGCTCTTTGGCAACGCCGGTCTTCTCACGCAGAAGGAAGAACTCGATGCAGCCATGGAAGCGCTGCGCACAAGGCGCGACCTTCTGCAGAAAGAGAACTCATCCTTATTTGAAAAACGCAAAGCGGATCTTGCTCAGAACGAAAAAGAAAAGAACCGCAGAATGGAGATCGAGCTTGAGATTGCGGCCGCCGACGAAAGACGGAAGTCCTCCTCGCAGGGACTTGAATCGATCCGAGCGCAGATCGTAGAAATTCAGGAACGCATCGAATTCCTCGGCCAGGAAGTGCGCGAAGTTCAGTCGGCGCGCGACCGCCTGAAAGAGCAGGATGCGGCGGTCAGCAAAGAGCTTTCGGATCGGCGCAAGTCGAGCGAAGCGCAGAAGCTTCAGGTCGAATCGATTGGAAAGAAGATCGAGAAGAAGCAGAAAGAAATCACAGAAATCAAAGAAAGATTCCGCCGGGACCGAGAGCAGCTCGACCGCGTCCTTCCGGCGATCGGCGAACAGGAACGTCTCGTCGAACACATTGCCGACGACATTCAGGAACTGACGGAAAATCTGTACAATGACTTCCAGGTGGAGATTCCGGAGATTGAGGCCGAGTTCGCGGGCGACAGCTCGAAATTCCGCGAGCAGGAAACAGAATTCAAACGAATTCGCACGGAAATTCAAGGGCTCGGTCAGTTCAACGCTCTGGCCATTGAAGAGCTCGACCGTGCCACAGAGGCCTACAATGTTCTGATGGACCAGCGCAAGGACATTGAAACCGCGCGCGACAACATCATGCAGGTCCTGCGCGAAACAGACCAGAAATCGCGCGAAATCTTCATGGATAACTTCCGCCGGATTGAGAACAACTTCCAGGAAGAGTTCCAGACT
>CAZUJO010000496.1:0-2869 GCA_964619995.1 uncultured Leptospiraceae bacterium | reverse complement strand
CGACGGCCCGGGCGACCGCATCATCGCCAAAGACATTGTCATCTGCGATACGAAGGGCGCAATTCATGCGGGAAGAACTGATTTGAATTCTGAGAAGCAGGAACTCCTGCGCTATACGAATTTCGAAAACAGAAGCGGGACCGTGCAGGACGTGCTGAAAGGCGCGGATGTGTTCATCGGCGTAAGCAAAGCGAACCTGCTGACGGCAGATGACGTGGGAAGCATGGCGAAAGACCCGATGATCTTCGCGCTGGCAAATCCCGTTCCCGAAATCATGCCGGATGAGGCCCGCAAGGGCGGCGCTGCTATCATCGGAACCGGGCGGAGCGATTTTCCAAACCAGGTCAACAATGCCCTGGCGTTTCCAGGCATCTTTCGCGGAGCCCTCGACGCTGGCGCAAAGCGGATCACAGATGAGATGAAGATCGCGGCGGCCTATGCGCTGGCCGAAATGGTAAAGGACCCGGCCCCCGGTCACATACTGCCGCGCGTGCTCGATCCCGCTGTATCAGCGACGGTTGCAAAAGCGGTATACAAAGCGGCGAAAGAAGGCTGAGGGGGCGATCCGGCCCTTTCGCACGCCGTTTTTGGTTTGACCACTTGCGCGAATCGGCGCAAAACCGGGTATGCGCGCGTGGCTCATTGCCTGTCTGGTCCTGTGCGCCGCTGCACTCGATGCCCGCGAAGCGCGCATCGGCAGCATCCTTCCTTTTCATTCCCCGGCAGATCCTGCGGCAGAAACAATAGTCCGCGAAGAGCTGACGGCGGCACTTACCACACAGGAAGTGCAGGCCGAGTCGGTGCAGCAATCCCGGCCTGACGGCCAGGGAGATTACTTCGTATCTGTTTACTATTCAAGAAGCTCATCGGGAAACCTGAATCTGTTCGGGCAGATCTATGACGCCGCCGGCGGAAACGTGATTGATGCGGTCAGTCTGTCGGACGAATCGATTCAGGATGCAGGCGTGGAGCTTCCGCGCGATGAAGTGCGTACGGCAGATCATGTGTCGGCACAGAGGTTCGCCGCCGCCCTCGCCCTTCGCATCAAAGGAAATCCTCGCAAAGTGGAGCGCACGGAGAACATACAGGAGTCGCTTCTGTCTCTGGCGATCGGGAAGGAGATGTCTTTCCCGCTGCGCAAGATGGAGGCCGCGCCCGACGTATTCCGCATCCTGGAAGATCAGCGGGTTGTAACCGCGACCCGTCAGGCGACAAAGGTAAAGGAAGCCCCGGCCGCCGTTTACGTCATCACAGCCGAGCAGATCCGCGAGCGGGGTTACCGCACCCTGATCGATGCGCTGGCAGATGTTCCCGGTTTCGACATCATCCACGTCTACGGGATCTTTCCAGACTTGATTCATCAGCGCGGACTCGTGGGCAACAACCAGCGCACGCTGGTTTATGTGGACGGCATTCTCGACAACAATCTGTCCGAAAACGGCGTCCTGGCGGGCACGCTGCGATTTCCCCTCTATAATATAGAGCGTATTGAAGTGATCGGGGGACCTGCCTCCGCTCTCTACGGCGCAAATGCATTCAACGGCGTCATCAACATCATCACGAAAGACGGGTCCGATCCCGGCGGCGGAATTCAAGCGCTCGGCGGATGGCACGAAGACAACTTCCACAATCCCGGAGGCGGGGGCTCCATTGCTGCGCGCGGACAGACCGGAGATCCGGATCTGCGCTTCTTATACAGCGCTTCGGCCTATTACTTCAAGTCTGCGGGACCGTATTTCGGAGATACACAGCGCCTCGATAAGCCGGGAGCAAATCCGAATGACGGCAGATACTACCTGGAAAAAAAATTCTGCGGCGGAACCTGCAATCCGGACGGCAATTCTGTGGGAAGCTGGTGGTCCCGTTACTACGATTCGCCTGAGGATACCTACAACGTAACTGCGCGCATGAGCGCCGGCGGCTTCCGATTTGAGACCATCAACTGGCAGTATCTGCAGGGAGACGGCACCTTTGCGAATGGAACGCAGTCCATCGACACGGATAAGATCCGGGGTTTCACTGGATCTTCATGGGATTTCCGCAACAACAGCGTCAGCCTTGGATACACCTATGCGTTCACGCCGAAGCTCAGCATCGACAGCGAACTCACGACTCGACACACGGAGATTTTGAGTTCGAGCCACGACGAGACACCGAACACGGCCGGACCGTACGCGTACTATCGTCCCTATGATGTGACGATGGCCGCAAACTACAGCCGGCCCGACTACCAGTACACGGCAAATGAGAAGCTTCTCTGGGAACAAACAGACAGGTCCAATCTCACTCTGGGAATTGAATCGAGCTTCACAGTTGTGCCGGCCGCCTACGGCTCAAGCCGCCGCTTTCGCTACGTGAACAATGCCGGCTATCTGCAGCAGATCTACGGTCCATGGGACTGGCTTTCGCTGACGGCGGGTTACCGCTATGACTACAGCACGATCTACGGCGCATCGAATACGCCGCGTCTGGGCACCGTCATAACGCCCATCAAAGATCTTTCGATCAAGCTCATGGCTTCGAGCGGATTTCGCGCGCCCACTGCATGGGAATTGTTCAACGCAACGAACCAGCGCAAGGCGAACCCGGACCTGAAGCCGGAAACCATGCGGTCCTACGAAGTAGGCGTCGGATACCGCTTCTTCAAACGCTACTATGTCGCCGTACAACAGTATTACAACGTGCTCGGAAACCTGCTTCTGGAAATTCAGACCGCCGAACCAAACCCGAACCGCCCGGGATCCAGTTACAATCAGAATCAGAACGTCGGCAAAGCAACGATTTACGGAACCGAATTCGTAAGCGATCTGCAAATCCTTTCCAATCTGGGAATCTTCTTCAACTATACATACAACCACGGTGAGTACGA
>CAZUJO010000495.1:0-2870 GCA_964619995.1 uncultured Leptospiraceae bacterium | reverse complement strand
CCCCAGTTCGCGCAGCGCCTCAGTAGCTGAACCCGCACACACAACCTCAAGCCCGTCTTCTTTCAGAAACTCGGAAAGAGTGAGTGTAATGCTTGGCTCGTCGTCGACGAGCAGAACCCTTTGCGTCTTCCCCATGCGATCAGTCTAAGACAGGAAAGACGCGAAAGGAATCGGAACGACTACCGCAGTGCGGCCGTACTTCTACGCAAGGAATCGGAAAAAAATCAAAGCAGTTTCGCGCTCAAAGCGAACTTGATCAGCGCCGCAGAATTCTGAATGCCGAGTTTTTCCATCATGCGCGCGCGGTGACTTTCCACCGTCCGCGGGCTGATATCCAGCTTCTGCGCAATATCTTTGCTCGTCATGCCCTGTGCGACGAGCGAAAGGATCTCGCGTTCGCGGTCCGTAAGAAGCTCGGCTGAATGATGCGCGGCATCCTCGGCGTGAAACGAAGCCTCAAGGGTTGCGTCGGATATCGAGCGCGAAAATGCCTTTCGGCCCGCGCGGACTTCCTCGATGGCCCAGATGAGACGGTCGAATGCGTCTTCCTTGATGATATAACCGGAGGCCCCGCGCGCAAGCGCGCGTTTGAGATACGCGGGATTGTTGTGCATCGAAAGGACAAGCACCTGCGTATTCTTATATCTTTTGTGAATGATGTCCAGCGCCTCAAGTCCGTCTATGTCGGGCATGGATAGATCCAGAATGATCAAATCGCATTCTTTTTCGAGCAGGAGATTCAAGAGCTCTCGTCCCGTGCGCGCCTCGCCGACCACGGTCAGGTCGCGCCGTTCATGAATGAGCTTCTTTAAGCCGGCGCGAACAAGCTCATGGTCATCGGCCATTATGATGCGGGTGTTTCGGGAAGTCGACATAGATCAGCGTTCCTCCTGGCCCCGACTCTACCGTCAGGCGCCCTCTGAGCAGCTCCGCGCGTTCGCGCATCAACATAAGTCCGATTCCCTGCGCGTCAGCGGACTCAGCAAATCCCTCTCCGTTGTCCTGTATCTCAAGTCGCAGATTGTCCTTTTGTGCCACTGCCGAAATGCGCAGTTCCGTGCAATGAGAATGCTTGCACGCATTCGTTACCGCTTCCTGCACGATTCGATACAGGTTCGTTGCGTAGGGCTCCGGGCCCCATTCCTCAAGAGCTTCCAGGTCGCAGCGGGCCTTGATGCCTGCTTTCTCCGCCGTCATTGCCAGAAGATCCTGAATCGCGTGATGCACACCCAGTCTCGTCAGGGAGGCAGGACTCAGCCTGTGCGAAAGATCCCTGCATGAGTCGATGATCGTGTTCAGATAGGAAATGGAGGATGCCAGATGCACGGCCTGTTCCTCCGGCATCATGCCGGCCTTCGACTGGAGATCGAGTTTCAGCGCAAGCAACGACTGTCCGATGTCATCGTGCACTTCGCGCGAGAGGTGGCGGATCTGCGCCTCCTGCATTCCGATGATATTCGCCGTCAGGCGCTCAAGCTCTCTGGTTCGTTCATCCACAAGCTGCTCAAGGTGTTCCCTGTAACGCCAGTTTTCTCTGCGCAGGCGGACGATGTCAACGGCGCGATTCACGCGGCTGCGAATCATGTCCGGCGTAAACGGCTTGATGACGTAATCGAATACGCGCGCTCGAATCCCCTCGATGGCCGTCTGCGTATCGGGCAGACCTGTAATGAGAATGATCTCTATGTCCGGCCGGATCTGGCGGATTCTGAGCGCAAACTCGGTGCCGTGCATCTGGGGCAGAACAATGTCTGAGATCACAACGTCCACAGAATGCTCGTTCAGATAAGCAAGCCCCTGGATGGCGTCGCCAAACGCCGCGCAGGTGAATCCGGCCTCGGTAAGAATCTCCTCAAGCACGATTCGGATGCTCTCTTCATCATCGACAATCAGAATCGAAATCGGCTCAAGCTGCATAGGTCTGCTCCTCGCGCACAGGCATCTGCACGATGAAACGCGTGCATCCGGGACGGCTTTCTACACGAATATCCCCGCCATGCTTCTTGACAATGTCATAACTGATGGACAGGCCGAGTCCCGTCCCCTCATCGCGCGGTTTTGTGGTAAAGAATGGATCGAAAATCAAGGGCAGAACTTCCTCCGGAATGCCGCCGCCTGCGTCCTCGACGATCAACTGAACCACGGAGCCAATCCGCTTGGCGGAAAGAGTGAGTCTTTTTCCTTCATCGCGCGCAGGATAGCGCACATTCAAAGCATGCTGGGCATTCGTGATGAGATTCAAAAGGACCTGCTGCATTTGTTGAATCCGGCAAACGAGAACAGGAACATCCGGATCAATCGAGATTTCCAGATGTATGTGGTCCTTGCGCAGCGCGTTTCCAAGAAATGCCACTGTGCTCTGCACAAGTTCTTCGGCCGTAATCGTTTCCAGCGTATCTTCTTCCTGGCGCGAAAAGCGAAGCAGGTTCCGCACGATTCCAGAGATGCGCACGCCTTCCTTCACAATGCCTTCTGCGAATTTCAGAAGAGGGTTTTCCCCCGGAAGCCGCTCCGTGATCAGCTGCGCGTAGTTGATGATGCCCGTGAGGGGATTGTTGATTTCGTGCGCCACGCCGCTGGCCAGCGTTCCAACGGATTCAATCTTCTGCCGGTGCATCAGAAGCGCTTCAAGGCTTCGTTTTTCCTGCACGCTGCGAAGCTGCTCTGTTGAATCGACGATCATGGCGATCACGCCGTCTTCGAGGGGGGAAGTCCAGATCGACAGATCTGCCGGCGGGATGCCTTCCGGTTCAAATCGATAGTGGCTGTTTCGCAGAGAGGACGATGTGAGAAGGAAGCGAACGAGCGCTGCGACTGCCGGATCCTTTGTGGATCGGCCATGCAGCATTTCGTGCGCTGCAGGATTCCAG
>CAZUJO010000494.1:0-2889 GCA_964619995.1 uncultured Leptospiraceae bacterium | reverse complement strand
GAGTGTACCCGCCCGTCGTCACTTCTGTGCGAAACATGCACGAAGAAGCAACCTCGCGGAAGTTGTCTTCATAAAGAAGCTTTACTTTAGCTCCGTAGATTGTCAGGTCGCGGTAGTCGCAGAAAGCTCCGGGGCAGCCCGGCACAGACTTGCAGGACCAGGCAAGCGCAAGCGCCAAAAAGATCGTAAGTAGTCGCATTCAGTCCTCCGAATCGTCGTCCTCAAAGAGGCGATTATCCGCCCTCATATTTTCGGACGCAAGAGCCACCCGCTTCAATTCCCCGTCTTTCTTTTCGAGGTATTCGAGCTTTTTCTCGGCCGTCGCCAGCATCTCGTAGCAGACCTTTTTGAGTTCCATGCCCTTCTCGTATGCTTCTACGGACTCGTCGAGCGTCAGCTCCCCACTCTCCAGTAGACGAGTGATTTCTTCAAGCTCTGTCAGGGCTTCCTCGAACGAAGGTTTTTTCTTCTGGGCCATGCTGGGGATTCAGGCCGGGCCGGCCGGCCCGTCAAGTGAAACCGCCAGCTCGGACAGTTCGCGCATGACGGCTGGAACATTCTGCTTTCTGCGCGCAAAGATCGTCTCACAGTCGCGTATGAACCGGCCGATTTCGTAACGCTCGCCCGCAATCCCCCACGAAAGCGGACTGAGGTAAGCCGGCGGCCGGCCCCCAAATACGTTGCACCCCGCATCGAGCACGGAGCCGGTATTGATCATTGTGCCAATTGCAGTCTTGACGCAGTCTCCAAGAATCGACCCGAACTTGATGCGTCCGGTTTCCACAGAGGCAGCAGGAAGTCTCAGACGGATTTTCCCATAATTGTTCTTCAAATCCGAGGTCGTTGACAGCGCGCCCAGATTGACCCAGCTTCCAATCAGGCTGTGGCCCACGAATCCCTCATGATGCTTGTTCGTAAAATCTCCGAAAATGGATGATTCAATCTCGCCTCCAAGCCGGCAGGCTTCGCCGACGATGGAGTTCCCGATCTTCACATGGTCGAGCTGCGCTCCCGGTCCGACGTACAGCGGACCGGACAGATAACTGAACGGAGAAATCTTCGCCTCGGAATCAATGACAATCGGCCCTTCTTCCGTATTGAAAATTACGCCGGGAAGGATTCTCGCAGTCCTCTGGACGAACAGCCGGTCATTTGGACCGATCACCTGCAGCGCGCTGTGCGATCCGCGCATGATATGGTCCCCGTGCTGAGAAAGAAACACCGGCAGATCGTTTTCAATCCCCGCAGCAATCGCGTCCATTCGCTGGAAAATCTGGCCCGGCGCTATGCGAACGTGAACGATTCCGCGCTCCTCCGAGCCCGACTGGATTTCCGAGGGAGTACGCGCAAATTCCTTGCTCAGATCAGAATCCTGAAACGCCGATGCAGGCCCGCCGAGCCGCTCGCGTTCCACGATTGCTTTCTCATAAGAAAAGGCAGGATGAAAGAAGACGATTTCCGCATCGGGATAGGCGATGCGCGCCCTTGCAAGCGGGCTGTAGATCCCGTCGCGCATCGCAAAGATTGAACGAAAGCGCGAGAGAGGCGCTGTTTCCGGCAGGCCCGGATCAATCAGTACTACGTATCGAGAACGCATTACTCCACGGTTACGGATTTCGCCAGATTTCGCGGCTGATCCGGTTCGCAGCCCCTTTCGAGCGCGGAATAGTATGCAAAGAGCTGCAGCGGCAGCACCGTAAGAATCGGAGTCAGGTAGTCCGGCGCTTCTGGAATTGCAAAACTGAAGTCCGATTTCGCTGGAACAAGCGTATCTCCCTCTGTGTGAATCGAGATGATTTTGCCTTTGCGTGAACGGACTTCCTCAATGTTTGAGATCATCTTTTCATACAGATCACACTGAGGCGCAATGCAGATAACAGGCATTTGATCCGAGATGAGAGCGATTGGGCCGTGCTTGAATTCACCGCCCGCATAGCCTGAAGCGTGCACGTAAGCGATCTCTTTGAGCTTCAAAGCCCCTTCGAGCGCCGTTGGATGGTTAAACGATCTTCCGAGGAAGATGAAATCCTTTGAGTCACGCAGTTCGCGCGCCCACGTCTGGATTTCTTCCGCACGGCCGAGGATCTGTTCCATCTTCTCCGGAAGCAGCCGAATCTCGTGAAGAATCTTTTCGCGGTCTTCCTTGCTGATCAGCCACTTCACTCCAGCCATAAACAGCGCGTAGAACAGCAGGTTCATGAGCTGCGCCGTATAGGCCTTCGTCGATGCAACGCCGATCTCCGGTCCGGCCATCAGGTCGATGAAAGCATTCGATTCGCGCGCGATGCTGGAAGTGGTCACATTCACAAAAGAAAGCACGCGGCAGAATTTCGCCTTGGCCTGATGAATGCCGGCTAACGTGTCCGCTGTTTCTCCGCTCTGGGAAATGGCCATGACAAGCGTTTCACCGTCGGCAATTGGATTTCGATAACGAAACTCGGAGGAAATATCGACCTCTGTGGAAAGGCGCGCAAACTGCTCCAGGAAGAACTTGCCTACGATGCCTGCGTGCCACGAGGTACCGGCAGAAGTGATGATGCACCGCGTGACCCGGTTCAAGAAATCATTGGGCATGTGCATCTCAGGGAAACGAACGATGCCTTCGTCATCCATCCGGCTCTGGATGATGCGGCGCAGGATTCCCGGCTGCTCATGAATCTCTTTGAGCATGAAATGATCATAACCGCCGCGATCCAGGGCTTTGACATCAATGGTAGTTTTTGAAAGTTCGTAGGGAACCGGCTCGCCGGATGCATTGTGCAGTGCCAGCTTGTCTCTGGTGATCCATCCCCAGTGTTCGTTGTCAATGTGCAGATGCTCTCTGGCAGCGGGAACGATAGCGGACACATCGCTTGCAAGGAAGCTCTCTCCCTTGCCGCGGCCGTAGAC
>CAZUJO010000493.1:0-2900 GCA_964619995.1 uncultured Leptospiraceae bacterium | reverse complement strand
GGATTGAATGCTTGTTATGAAAGATGAGATATCAGCCGGCAATCCAGACGATGACGACGGGTATAAGGCCCTTCCAGTGGCGAATAATTTGTCTGAACAGGAGCTTGAGCAGATGGATTCCTCAAAAAAATGATTGGAAGACGGAATGGTTTCTAGAATTCCTATCTGCAATGGCACACTCAAAGCGCAAAAATGTAAATAAAAAACACCGGAAGAACATCCGGAGTATGAAAGAAAAGAGAGCACAGTCTCTGGCAAAGAAGAAAAAGAAGGGCTGATTTGGCCCGCATTCTCCTTCTGAGTCTGGCCCTGGCCGGCGGCATTCGGGCGGAAGCGTTCCCGGCTGTCCCGCCGCAGCCGGATCTGACCCTCCGCCAGGCATACGACGCGGAGATCCGGGACGACCGCGAAGGAGCCCTCAGACTTTACGAACAGTACCTTTCTCAGTCGCGCGAAAGCGCATTCATTCGGGGCCAGCAGGCCCGGCTTCTCGCTTCGCTTCAAAAGAAAGAAGACTCGCTGGCGATGGCGAAACGCGCGTATGAAATCGCGCCCAACCGGAAGGAATACACCGTCCTGTATGCGGAGCTTCTGCGGCAGTACGGAAAGAATGAAGAAGCCTACGGCATTCTTCGGAACGCCGTTCTCAACTTTCCCGACGATTCTGAGCTTGAGTTCTTTCTCGCTGAATCATGCAATGAAACCGGCCGCACAGCGGAAGCCATTGTCCATTATCATCAGACCCTGTATTATCCCGATTCAGGAAGCACACGTTATCCGATCTTCCGAAGCATTTCGCTTCTTCGCCTCGCAGTGGCGAAGCTCCGAAAACAGGAGAGGGAGGCGGCGCGAAGATACCTGACCCGTTATCTGGAATTAAATCCGGACCGCCTGTATCCGCGCTATCTTCTGGCCACGGACGTTCTCTTCGAGTCGGGCGACTATGAAGCGGCTCTGCGCGAATCTGAAACTGTTTTCCGCGCGGGCCATGAGAAGGTTGCGGAGGCAGGCATCGAAGAAGACCGCCTGCGCGCCGCCATAGCGCTCCTTCATTTTTATTTCGATCTTCCCGAAGCAGAGATGCACCTGGCCGCCATGGCAAAGCAGAAGCAGGGACTTTTTTCAGCGCTTCTTGCCGCCCAGCAAAGGAAAGATGAAGAGGCCGTGCGTCTGTTGCTCCCGATTCTTCGAGACAATCCATCTTCGCTCTTCGCCCGGCTCGCATACTTTCGCATCAAAGAAAGAAGAGGCGAAGACCTCTCGATTGAGAGAATGTTCCTTGCTTCGATCCTGTTCCAGGGAGGCCGCGTGAGAGACGGAATCTCACTGCTTGAGAAATCGGCGGAAGAGGCGAAGGCCGGCAAGTCGCGCGTTCCCCTCTGGCGCATTGAACGACAGATCGGGCAGGGATACTTCAGGCTCAAGCAGCCGTACCGCGCAATGCTCGCCTATCGTTCCGCGATGGCAGACGCGCAGGATGAATCAGCGCATGCAGAGATGCATCTTGAGCTGGCGCGAATTCTGTCCGGCGATCCTCCGGGCCGAGGCGAACAGGCGCTTGCGATCCTGACTCAGCTCGTGGACAAGGGGGATGCCCGGGCGCTTCCCCAGCGCGCGTTTCTCCGCCAATCTCTGGGCTATTGTGAGGAAGCAATCCAGGACTGGGGTGAAGTGGAAAAGGCCCGCAAGGTCCAGCAGATTGAGGGCAGTTTTCTTCGCGGAGGCTGCTATGAGGCGCTCGGTAAATATGCCGAAGCCGAGAGCATCTTTCGCAAGCTGAGCGAGACGCACGGCAATCTGACGGTCGTTCAAAACTCATTGTCTTATATCCTTGCTCTTCAGAACAAGAATCTTCCCGAAGCGCTGGCCCTGATTGAGAAAGCCGTCGCGGCAGAACCGGATGACGCTCACCTGCAGGACACGCTGGGCTGGGTTTACTTCAAGCAGGGCGATCATGTCAGGGCCCGCTATCATCTGCAGCTGGCGTCCCGGCTGATGGAAGAAGTCGGAGACAAAAATGCAGAGGTATACGATCATCTGGGCCAGGTCTACGAAGCGCTCGGAAAAAAAGACAGAGCCATGTACTATTACGACAGCGCAGTGCGCGTGCTTTCCGGAAAAGAAAGGCTGATGCCCTACGAGACCCGGATGTTGAGCGCGCTGAAACAGAAAATGGAGAAACCAAATTGACGTATCGAATCATTGCTTTTGCAGTTTTGTTCGCGATCGGCGCATGCAGGACAGAAACAAAACGAGAAGAGCTTCCCGTCGAAGAGTTGTCGGTTCGCGACCGCCTTGCGAAGATTCGCGCGGCCTACGCTCCGGCGGACTGCTTTCTTGCGAGCTTTGACGTAGAATCGCAGCCTCCGGGTCAGTCATCGCAGAAGGCTCAGGGGACGGTGCGCGTAGACAACAAGGCGAAACGAGTTCGTTTCTATTTTACGGATACCATTTTCGGCATCACACTCAGCCACGTAACGATCCGCGAAGGGTTTGTTTACATCGGAAGTCCGCGCGATCCCATTCAGCAGATTCCGGTGGAACGATTCGTCGTCGGCGGCCTTGCGAACAACTCCATCCGGCTTCCATTCCGTCTCTTCGAAGACTTAATGTACGGGCGCGTCCCCGAGCAGGTATTTGATCCGGCGACCCGCTATCGCACGGAAGGCAAACGCTTGATTGCAGACTATCAGGATCAGGCCAGTCAGGCTTCCTATGAATTTGAAAATGACCGCCTGCGGACCGTGAACTATCTCCACAAGAACGACCGAGCAAAAGCGCAGGCCGAACTCACGGGCGTTTACGGCAAGACTCCGTTTCCACTGAAAATGGAGCTGAAAGGCTGGATCGACGGCCCTCCGGAGAAGATGACGGTGAGCTTCACGGGAGTCGACATGACT
>CAZUJO010000492.1:818-2905 GCA_964619995.1 uncultured Leptospiraceae bacterium | reverse complement strand
CAGGTGGGCGCTGCGGCAGCGCTTGGAGAAATTGCGGAAGTAAGATCAACCAAACCGCTGCTGAAAGTGCTGGCTGGAAATCCCGCGCCGCGTCTTCAGTATGCGTCTCTTGCTTCACTCGGCGGCATTGCGCGGATCAACGGCCCCGGTCGTAACAAAGATGCAGTGATCGCAGCAGCGAACAAAGCAAAAGAGGGATCAAATGATGCCCTTCTCCAGGATCTTGCGGACAAGATCGTAAAAATGTATCAAGGAAATTGATTCAGAGGCTATCGTGAAAAGAATTCTATTTCTCTTTCTTATTGTAACCGGCATGGCCGGACAGCTGGCCGCTCAAGAACCGGCTGCTTCGCAGAGCAATGATGATGTTCTTCCCATCCAGGAACAGAATCTTGGACTCGACCCCACGCGTTTGCAGACGCTCGGCGGCGCAAGCCTCGAATACTTGAACCGCGCAAACAAAGAGCAGGGCCTGAGCGTGCGCGCCAATGGCGAATATCGTTTCAGCTTCCTCGATGACAACCGCCGCTGGTGGAGCGTCTACGGAAACATGCCGCTCACAAAATTCGACGGCGGCAAATACTCAGACAGCGCGCTCGGTCTCGGAGACCTGAACGTGGGCGTAAAGCGCATCATTCCTGGCAATACCCGTCAGGTGATCTTCGGCGATCTGACCTGGGCTACGAGCAAGAAAGTTGGTCTCACGAACGGACACAATCTGTTGAACATTGGTTATGGTCTTTCCATGCCGCTGAATGACACGATGCAGCTTGCAGGAACCATCAGCTACCAGACACAAATGGGAAGCGCGAACTGGGCCGAGGGCGACAAAGTCCAGATGCTCCATTTCAAGCCCATGCTGATCTGGGGATACTCAGATACTTGGGTCATCAAAGGCGCATTCGATCTCGGATACTCGCTGGCTGACTACAGCAATGGACTTCTGGACGCATTTCTTCCGAAAGTGGACAACAAGATTCAAATGACTCCTTCTGTAACGGCGGGACATTTCTTCTCCGACGATCACAGCTGGATGGGATACGGAAGTCTGGAATTCCCTCTGGACAAATTTCAGATCGGCCACCGTCAGCAGTACACGATCAAAGCGGGAGCTAACTACTTCTTCTATTGATTGCCGATCGGTTCCCGGTCATGCGAAGCCGCGCCTTCAACAGCGCGGCTTTTTTATTTCCTTGCGCCCACTGCAAATCCAACAAGCGTCACATCATCCTCAAACCTGTATCCACCGTGGAATTCGCGCGCCTTTTGAACGATCTGATTCATCTGAAATCCCAGCGGCTCCGCAGCTGAGCGAATCATCGCCTGGCCGAGTATAGAATCGAATTGCTTACCGTCCTGCGACATCGTTTCGCTCAGCCCATCCGTGTAGATCAGGATGCGGTCCCCTGCGCACAGATCCTCTGTATGGTTCGCTCGTTGTCCGTCCGGAAAAAGACCAAGCGGCTTTCCCTTTGCGCATAGAAACCTGGAGCCTCCATCACGAACAAGGAAAGCGGGCGGCGCTCCGGCGCTTGCATACGTCAACAGCTGCGCATGCGGATCGATGATTCCGTACCAGGCTGTGAGAAAATTTCCGGCAGTCCGTCCAAAAAGCTGCAAGTTCAGTTGCTCGAGCAGTTCCGCAGGCCTTTTGCTTTCGAGGCCCACCATGGAAATCACAACCTTCGCAATCGACGCAATCATGGAAGCAGGCATACCGTGTCCGGAAACATCAGCGATGAACACGCCGATCGAACCGTCGCGCAAACGGACAAAATCATAGAGATCTCCGCCTACTTCGTCCATCGGTTCATAGATCGCGGAAAATTCCAGATGCGAAGATTCGGGCAAGGCATCCGGGAGCAGCTGCTGCTGAATCCTCCGCGACATTTCGAGATCCCTTCGGAATGCGCGTTCTGTTTCGCGCAGGACCAGATGATTCTTCAAAACGCAAATGAGTTCCCGCTCAGAAACCGGCTTTGTCAGAAAACCATTCGCGCCGATTGCGTACATGTCCGCGCGTGTTTCGTCATCTCCGCGGCCCGTCAAAACAACAATGGGAATGGCGCGCGTGTGTTCCGTTGCGC
>CAZUJO010000492.1:0-808 GCA_964619995.1 uncultured Leptospiraceae bacterium | reverse complement strand
CTCCCCGATCAAATGGCCGCCCGAAATATCCTGCATCATAACATCGGTGAGAATTACATCAGGCGTGCGAACGCGCACCAGGTGCAGCGCCTCCGTGCCGTTTCGCGCCTGCAAAATCGCGCAGCCGGCGCGCCCGAGCACGCTGCTGAGAAACGAACGAAACTCATCGCTGTCATCAACGAGCAGAATCTTCGCGCCGGATAGAGCGCCTTCCACCGCAAACCGCGCGGATGGACGCACCGTCGATGAGAGCGCGGGCGGCTCCCGCGAGGGCAGCGTGGGCAGCTGGAACCAGAACGTGGAACCAAGTCCTTCTTCCGATTCGGCCCCGACAATCCCGCCCTGCATCTCGATCAAATCCTTTACAATCGCAAGGCCGAGTCCCGATCCCTTCTGTCCGCCCGCGGAGCGCGCCGTATCCCCGAATCTGCGAAATAGGGACTGCATGCGCGGCGCGGAAATGCCATGCCCGTTGTCCGACACTTCCACCTTTACGTAGCCGTCTGCCGTCAGAGACCGCAGTGTGATTCGGCCGCCGATGGAAGTGAATTTCGCAGCATTTGAAAGATAATTCCACAAACACTGGTCGAGCAGATCAGGATCTGCAATCACAGGGGCAGGAGCAGGCGCCACGTCGCGCACCAATCGAATCCGCCTGCTCCTCGCATAGGTTTCAAACGCATCTGCCGTCTCGTGCAGAAATTCATGTATGTCCACCGGCTTCATCGCGGGTTCCTGTTTGCGCACTCCAGCTTTGTGCAGATCGAGAATCTCATTCACAAGACGGTGCATCTTGCTTACATTGGAC
>CAZUJO010000491.1:0-2908 GCA_964619995.1 uncultured Leptospiraceae bacterium | reverse complement strand
GGTTGATGCAGCCGATTTGCTTCCGAGAACATCGAGAATCTTTACATGAAATGAGGCGCCATTTTTTGGAATCGCGGTGACGTTGAAATCTACAGCGATGCGAAATCGGCCAGTCATGCAGTTCGCCGCATCCATCGCCAGGTCATACTGCGCGAGATCTACCTTATAGTTCGGTTCTGAGTTTCCGCCGTGTGCAATGGCCAGGAAAGACGGCGTTGAGTGGCAGAGATCGCTGACCGGAAGGTACGGATCGTCCGCTGTAGGAGCTTCGTCGGCCGTCTCATCGGGCCAGCTGTCTGCGGATGAAGACGAACTCGACGACGACGAGTATGTTCTTCATGTTGGCCTCGTCGGGATTAGACGCGGGATAAACGACTTCGCAAGAACTTTTTATCGGAACGATGCGTTTTGAAATTAATACCAAATGCCTACAATTTCGCGCCAAACGGTTGCGCGTCGCAAAACTCGGGCGGACAATTTTTTTCACTCTCCCGCTGGAAAATCGTTTCTTTATCGCCGTCCTTCGCGTACCATCGTCTTATAAAATGTAACGAATGACATTTTCGGGGGAAAAGTCATGAACCATATGAGACATATTGCTCTGGCCACCATAATCTTAACCGTGGCAGCTTGCAGCGGCGGAAAGAAGAAGGGACTGATGATGTTTCCTTTTTCACTCGGAAGCGCATCCACCTCAGGAGAGGTATCCAGCGATGCGGTCGTAGTCGACACCTCTGCGCAGACTGCAAACGCATCCACTGCAACCTTCGATTCTTCCCTGGCGGGCGTTGCCGCCGGCACGAGCGATTCAAGCAGCATCAACAACACGAGCTCTGGCAGCACGTCATCCGGCAGCTCATCGAACTCTGGCAGCTCGTCCAGCTCCGGCAGTTCTGATTCGAGCGGATCAGCGAACAGCGGCGGATCATCAGGATCGGCCTCATCGACTTCGTCTGGAACTTCAACGGGAAGCTCAGGCAGCACTTCTGGAACTTCGACAACGGGGGGCACGAGCGGCTCTTCGAGCTCTTCAGCAACGGGCAGCACGAGCGGTTCTTCCTCTTCCTCTGGAAGCACATCGACAGGCACCGATTCCTGGCCAGGCGAACAACCGGGCGAAGCAGCGACCTCGGATGATCCTTACCTTCCGATTGGAGACCTGTGCAAGACGACCTCCTCTTTCCACGCGATCCCGAAAGGAGACCAGGCAGAACCGAAAACATCGATCGATCTGGGTCAATACGATCTGTCCATGGACGTGGCGAACTGCGCATCGGGCAGATTCCGGATCGCAGTCGATTTCAACGTAACGGGAACCATTTCAAAAACGACAGCCTTCCACGTTCAGATCCTTGATCTGATGGGACGCGAAATTGGCTTCATCAATGTTCAGGCCAAGAGCGCAGGAATTCAGAAAGCGCGCGGCTGGATTACATTGACGGACGCAAATCAAACGATCCTGTTCCGCTATGAAGGCGGTTCGGCCGGAAACGGAAACGGCAAACAGTCTGCAGTAGCAGACGTTGCGAACAGCATTGAAATTCAGGGCGTTTCGCTCTACGCAAAGCGTTCGCAGGTGGGAGGCCTTGCGGCATCCATCCGCGCGGCGCTGCACAATCCACGTTCGCGCATTGTTCTGTTTGCGGCAGGAGCGATTGCTCTTCTGACTCTGGCGGGATATGCGATGGCAGGACGTCGGCGCGATTCGATGACCTGATTGGTCACGGTTTGATGCACATGAGGCGATCCCGCCTCATGTAACAGCAGTAAGGCGGCGCAAGCCGCCTTTTTTGTGTCCTGCGAATCAGCGCTTGCGCGCAATCACGAGATTTGATTTCCCTTTGCCCTGGTAAAAGCCATAGCCGAAAGGAAACGGAAGGGGAAAGCGCTCTTTCGCAAACGCTGCAGCCAGCCCGGGCTGAGTCGGAGGTGTGAACTGCACCAGAGGATAAGGCTTCACGTAGTCACCGAAGCACTTGATCGTCCATCCAGAGCCGAACTGGTCATACGGAATCCCTGAGTCGTCCTGCACGACAAGCCGGCTTCTCTGAAGCACGAACGCGCGGAACTCTTCTCCCAGTTTGAAGTGCATCAAGTATTCAGCTGATTTGAACATCGTGATGAAATCGCCGTATTGCTTGAAAAATCGCCCTTCGGGCGCCGTATCGCTTCCCGCGCCGGGGCCAATCCGAATGCGCAGGAATTGAAGGGTGCGGTCTTCCGCGTCGCCCGGAGCGCGGAAGGTAATGCGAATCCCGCTCAGGGTTTTCAGACGTTCGTCTTTCGGCACATTTCGCGTGACGATCACCTTTCCTTCGCCGTTCACCTGAACGGATTCGATGTTCTTGATGAAAAGTCCAAGACGGGATGCAAATACGAGGATGGCCGGCGTTACGCCTTCCAGGTACATGTTTGCCGTTTCGGTCTTCATGGACTCTGTCCAGAAATAGTTGCGAATAGAAATCTGGCCGACCATGCGCTCGAGCTGCGAAAGTCCGCTGGCCATTTGCGCATCGTTCAATTGAAAGGGTTCCGGGACCGATCCTGCGTCTTCGAGGCCGATCATGAGATAATTCTTACAATCCGGGAGCATTGTATAGAAGTTACCGAGGTCCGCGCCGGACAACGGGTAGAATGCGAGACGGTCGCCGCATGCGTCGGGAAGGTTTTGCTTTTTCCAGTCGCGCATGGGAATGAGACTGTTCGTCTCAATGGACTGCCATGACTGATCCATCAGCTGCACGTGGCGCTTGTAGAGGTCCGTGGACATGAGACGCTTTACTTCAGGAGAGGGATTCTCGATCGGAAGCCCGGCAAGGAAACGCGCGACGTCGTTGTAATGTGAGGTCTGCGGTGTTTCAGGGGCGCCCGGCTGAGTATGCGGCGAACATGCAGCCAGGAATAATAG
>CAZUJO010000490.1:0-2909 GCA_964619995.1 uncultured Leptospiraceae bacterium | reverse complement strand
CGCGGGTCAGCATGGCCTTTTCATGCGTGCTCTTCTGGGCCGGTGTCGCCTTCTGCTGGTTCTACATTTTTCCGCTGACCGTGCACATGATGTTCCAGTACATGCTCCCGCCGAATACGCAGGCGCTTGTGAGTCTCGATAAGTATTACAGCTTCTTTTTTATTTTGCACATCGGCACGGGCGTTTCCTTTCAACTGCCGCTGGTCGTCGTCGTGCTAGGCGCTCTGGGAATCGTTCCGATGAGCCTTCACCGCAAGGCATGGAGATTCATTGTCGTCGGGGTCTTTTTTGTGGCGATGCTCGTTACGCCGGGCGACCCGGTGTCGTTCTTTGTGGTCGCCCTTCCCCTGCTTGTCTTCTACGGAATCGCAGTGGGAATCGTTTACATCATCGAGAAACAGCAGGACCGGCGCGCCGCGCAGAGCGCGGGCGACTAACGTCAGGCGTTACGCCAGTTTTTCCTGCTTCTTGCCGTTGGTGGGCGGCTTTTCCTTGCCGCCGTCTTTTTTGAGAGTGAGCACAGGCGCATCTCCGGTTTCAATGACCGCCGGCGTGATCACGACCTGTTCTACGTCTTCGCGCGAAGGCACGTCATACATGAGATCCATCATCTGATGCTCAACAATCGACCTCAGACCGCGCGCACCGGCTTCGCGTTTGATCGCGAGCTCTGCGATGCGCGTGATTGCCTCGTCAGTGAACTTCAGCTTCACACCTTCGATTTCAAAGATCTTCTGGTATTGTTTTAAGAGTGAGTTGCGCGGCTCTGTGAAGATGCGTTTCAGCGTATCGACATCGAGATCCTGAAGCGTTGCGACAATCGGAAGGCGTCCCACAAATTCCGGAATGAGTCCGAACTTCATCAAGTCATCCGGGAGAACATTGGAAAGCAGTTCGCTTTTCTGGCGCGACTTTGAAGATTCTTCATCGCGATTGAAGCCGATCGTGCGGCTGCCGAGGCGGCGCTCAATGATCTTATCGAGGCCGACGAATGCGCCGCCGCAGATGAACAAAATATTCCGCGTATCGAGGGTGATGAAGTCCTGATGAGGATGCTTGCGCCCGCCCTGCGGCGGAACATTGGCCACGGTGCCTTCGAGGATTTTCAGCAGCGCCTGCTGCACGCCTTCGCCGGAAACGTCGCGCGTAATGGAAGGGTTGTCTCCCTTCCGCGAAATCTTGTCGATTTCGTCGATGTAGATGATGCCAATCTCTGCGCGCTTAACGTCGTTTTCAGCGTTCTGAATCAGACGGAGAAGGATGTTCTCCACATCTTCGCCCACATATCCTGCTTCCGTAAGCGCGGTTGCATCCACGATTGCGAAGGGCACCTTCAGCATCTTCGCGAGCGTCTGAGCGAGCAGCGTTTTGCCGGAGCCCGTAGGACCAATGAGAAGGATGTTGGATTTGTCGAGGTCCACGTCGCTCTTGCGCGTGTTCTGCTCGATTCTCTTGTAATGATTGTATACTGCAACGGCGAGAGCCTTCTTCGCCGCATCCTGACCGATCACATACTGATCCAGGATCTTCTTGATTTCGGCCGGGCGCGGCAGCTCCGCTCCCGTCGTCGTGCTTACCGAACGGTCTGTGTCGGACTCTTCCGCAATGATCTCATTGCAGAGCTCAATGCACTCATCGCAAATGTAAACACCGGGCCCGGCAACCAGGCGCTTTACCGAATCCTGCTCTTTGCCGCAGAACGAGCAGTGCAGCCTCTCGCGGTCCGATGTTTTCTTCTTCATGCTCATGACTTGATGAGTCCTGCCCGAACGGGCAAACCTATTTTTTCTCTCCAGGCTTGATTGCGGACTCGATCACAGTGTCGATCAGGCCGTAATTCCGGGCCTCAATCGCGGACATATGGTGCACGCGATCGGTGTCCTTCTCGATCTGCTCGAGCGGTTTGCCTGTATGCCTGGCATAGATCTCGTTGAGCTTGTCCTTTACGGAGAGAATTTCTTTTGCCTGAATCTCAATGTCACGGGACTGTCCCGTCACCCCGCCGAGCGGCTGGTGCATCATGATGCGCGAATTCGGGAGAGCGGACCTTTTGCCCGGGGTTCCCGCCGTCAGAAGCAGCGAAGCAATGCTGGATGCCTGTCCGATGCAGATGGTTCGAATGTTCGGACGGATGTACTGCATTGTATCGTAAATGGCAAGGCCGCTTGTGATGTATCCGCCCGGAGAATTGATGTAAATATAGACATCTTTTTCCGGATCTTCTGCCTCAAGGAAGAGCAGCTGGGCAATCACGATGTTTGCGTAGACGTCATCGATCGGATATCCGAGGAATACGATTCGGTCTTTCAGCAGACGGGAATAAACGTCATACTGGCGCTCCCCGCGCGGGGTCTGCTCACTAATTACGGGCATGAAAGCCATGGGTTACCTCTCCGTGGAGTTCAGGGAAACAAAAACGAGCGGGTCTGTCAAGCACCCGCGCCGGTGGCCTGCATCAGGGTCTTCAGCTTCACCTTCTCGCCTGATTTAATTTCGGCATTGCTGTGAAGCCAGTCAAACGTCTTTCGGAAGAGAACCGCGCCCTCGATCTCATCGAGGAACTTCTCATTGGAGAGCAGCGTCTTTTTGAGATCGTCTGTGAGGGTGCCAAACCGCTCTTCCGCGTATGCAAAGATGTCCGGTTCTTCTACTTTGATTTCTTCTTTTTTGGCAATTTCTTCCAGAACCAGGCGCTTCTTGACGGAAAGCACAGAGGCCTCGTCCAGTTCCTTTCTCAGCTCTTCAGCCGGCTTGCCCATGAGTTCGGCAAGCTGTTCAAGCGTGAGCTCTTTGCGGCCAATGCTGCGGGCGATCTGCTTGACTCTTTCTGAAATCTCCGCGTCTACCAGCGTGCGCGGCATCTCTGTCTTTGAGTCTTTGGCAATCTGATCCAGGATCAGTTTGCCGAG
>CAZUJO010000489.1:0-2960 GCA_964619995.1 uncultured Leptospiraceae bacterium | reverse complement strand
GTCTATATTTTCGCTTTATCAACGGCAAACTGGAGCTTCTGGGTAAATACGACCGCGATCCGTCCCAATGGGCGCAAATCGCAGGGGAAATCAAGGCACAATGGGAAATCGAAAATCTTCGGGAAAAGCCCGCGTTAGACGAAGGCCTCCAGGGAAACTTGTTCTCAGATGAGGACCATGAACTGGCTGGAAAACTCAGAACGCTGCCTTTGCTCCGTCCCGAGAAGCCGCTGCGACCACATAAGCGGCGCAGCGCATGACTTCGGTTAATTACATTTTCAGGGGACGACCAATCTTGAACGTCTGCTTGTAGATCAGCGGATCGATCTTTGCCTCGCCCGCCTTTGGACCGCCGGCTTTCCTTTGCTCTTCATAAGCATCTGCTTTCTTCGCATCGAACAGCACAATTGAAACAGAATTGAAGAACTTGAAATCCGCTCTATATGCCGTGTAATGATGCGAACGGAAAATCGCCATGCGACGAGTATGCTCAATCGTGAACTTATGCTGCGAGAGAGTGCGATGCACTTTGTTCTTTTTTTCCTCCGCAGTAGGCGGAACGTAGTTTGTTTGAATCACTTCGTGCTGCCCCGGACCCTTGTCCCCGTAAAGCTTGAACTTCAATCCTTGCGCCGGGTGCTGCGAAATATAGCTCAGATACTTCCAGTAGGGCGGGTGAACGTCTGACACCGGTTCGGTTGTGGCCACTGAATCGCGCATGCTTTGCACGATGTGGCTGTAGTGTTTGTAATCCGGATCCTTATCACTCCAGATTTCTTCGTCTGGAAGGTCTTTGGGCGTGATGGTAATATAGTGCACCAGATACTCGCCGCGAGCCGGATCATTCACGCGCCAGGTTGGATACGGAATAAGCCTGCGAGAGTTGAGATCCACCGCATCGGTTTCCCAGAACGCAATCACATAGGCATAGAAATCGACCGGTTCGCTCGTGAGATTCTTGAGATCAAACACTACATCGAGGAACTCGCCTACACCATTGGGAGCATATCTTCTATCAAAGTTCACATTCGTAAGCGTGAACCGCGGATCCTTCACGGCGACAGGATCAAAATCCTGCAGCTGGATGGCAGAAGCTGGCCCGGCCGGTTTTGTTTCCGCCGCCACCGGAGTGGTGGCGGGAGTTGTGGCTGGAGGGGTCTGGCTGATGATGGCGGCCACACCTCCCATAAAAAACATTGCAGCAATTATCGACTTGGGGAGGGACATATGATCCTCTGGCTCATTATCGAAGAACTCGATTCCTGGAGTTAGCCAAGCTCCGGGTTTTTCACCACAATTTTTCGATTCGAGGTGTTTTTTTCATGCGAGCCATCCTTTCCGTGCTTCTCATTCTGATTACTGGTGCCTGCTCCGTCACTCCGGAACGTCTGGCAGAGGCCTTGAACGATTCTTCCGCCCAGGAATTTCGCGAAAGCTCGTTTGTGCCTGTCTATATCGCGACCACCAGAGCGGCATCCAACGCACCTGCGTGCAAGAACCAATATTTTGGCGTGAAGGCGTCAGAAGAAACACGTTATGTCATATGCGAAACGAATGTTCCCAAAAACCACTCTGTGGGAGCACTGGACGAGACGGATGACGCCCCCGATCGCGATGCGCACTTCTTCGCGCCCACCATCAGGCGCTCCGATCTGGCGGGAATAGTGGCGGCCTCGCAGTCTGCAAAACAAGTTCTGGTTTTTGTTCACGGCTTCAATGTGAAATTCGAAGAGGCGGTTTACCGTGCAGCACAAATCAAATACGATCTTCGATTCAAAGGTCCTGTCGTGCTCTTCACCTGGCCCGCCGGAAGCGATGAAGGAATTCTATCCAGCCTCAATGTATCCGGCACCTATGAGATGAATTTTCAAAACGCACGCAAGTCCAGAAATCAATTCCGCGAATTCATCACCGCACTCAGCGGAGGCGGATCCACCGTACATCTGATTGTTCACAGCATGGGCCACCAGGTTGTGATTCCCGCCCTCACAGAAGGAGGGTCGCCACCCAGACTCGGGGAAGTTATATTCAACGCGCCTGACTTTGCTCTCGAGGATTTTAAGAAAGCCGCGCCAATTCTACGACCTGCAGTCAAGCGGATCACTCTTTATTGTTCTCCGGGAGACAATGCTCTCGTTGCCTCTGAAAAAGTAAACGGCGGTAAACGAATCGGCAGATGTGCGAAGATTCCAGATGTAGATGTTGTAAACGTAAACGAAGTAGATTCTCCCGTTCTGGGAATCGGTGGGCTCGGACATGGATACTATTCGGGTCGCGCAATTCTCACGGACGTATATCAGGTACTCCTCGGAGTGGACGTTAGCCGGCGACTCTTTGTGCGAAAGAGTGGCGAATACGGTGGCGAAGACTACGTTTTGCGACGCTGACTTCTGTCAAACTCATAAAGCGCAATTGCAAGAGCTGTCGCGGCATTCAGTGATTCCACATCTGATCGCATAACAATACGTAGACGATTGCCGCCAGCTCCGGGTAAACCCGGGCCTTCCAGACCCGCTGTGATCAGAATATCCTTGCTGAAATTCACATCTTCGAGGGCGATTCCGTCAGACGAAAGTTGATAGATTTCCGGATAGTTCTCAAGCAATTCCACAAGAGAAGGTCCCTTCACCAGTGGGGCCACAAAAACTGCTCCCGCAGAGGAGCGAATGGCCCGCGCAAGAAAGGGATTCGCACATTCCTTTGTGAGAATGATCCTGCCCGCACCGAAAGCAACCGCGCTCCGGATGGCAGCACCTACATTTTCCGGATCTTGAAAGGGAATCACAACGCAAAGACCTTTCACCCTTCCATCCCACTCGGACATTTCGGGAATCTCTGCAAGAAGCAACGGGGCACCTGTGCCCAACTCATCGATCTGTGCGAATAGATCATTCTTGAACTCAAATTGCCTTACGTCCGGCGGCATGCTCCCGGAAAAGCTCTGAGGAACCACCGCCGCC
>CAZUJO010000488.1:0-2970 GCA_964619995.1 uncultured Leptospiraceae bacterium | reverse complement strand
CGACCGGATCAAACCCTGCGTCCAGGTAGTGGATGCGAGCGCCAGCCTTTAGATCGCCCGAACAGCGCAAGAGACGCAGGAGTGGTTCTACCGGATTGATAAACAGACCGGCTCCTCCATCCATCTCGTTTTCGTGAGCGCCCATCAGCACCGGAATCGCGGTTACCCGCTTCAGAACATTTGCGAGCGTATGGACGCCTGGATTCCAGGAGCAGTAAAACTTGTGCACGGACGATCTGAAGTTGCGGGAAAGCGTGAACAGCGGCCGGCATAGATCGGCGAAGCGGATGCTGCGAAAGTGTTCGTCGATGGCCGAGTGAAACGCGGAGCGGTCGAGCAGATTGTTCAGCATGAAAAAGCTCGTAAGACCCATTCGTCGGATGCTCGCGACGAGCATCGATCGCGCATCCGCGACACGAGCCCCGGAGTCGATCGCTGCAAGCACCAGTGCGCCCGACGAAGAACCCGCCAGCAGATCAAAATGATCTGTAATCCTTCCCCCCAGCACTTCCTCGGCGAGTTCGATCATCTTCAGCTGGGCCAGGATCTTTCCGCCGCCGCCCCCCAGGGCGAGAATTCTTTGCGGCGGCTGCAGTGGTGGGGGGTGCCGCGAGAACTCCCGGGCATCCGGTTCCTCGATCGCTCTGTGCATCTCAGGATCGCATGCGAGCAAGGCGAGGCCGGCGCTGTCTGCCGATGCATTGAGCACGGTCCCGATTATCAAATAACGCCTGCGCGCGGCCGTCACATGGATGTCGACTGTAGCCCCGAGGGCCATTTCGCCGGCCGCTTCGACGCGAATGCGGCAGCCGGTGCGGCTGAGATCGACCAGAATTGCCGGACGCACCTGACTGCGATAGACGATCTCACAGGGAATATGGAGCGCTCGGCGGTCCGTGTCTTTTCGTGCCTTCACCGCTGCTCCTCACGCACGAAGAGCAGCAGGGATGGAATACACATCAACCAGAACAGGCAGGACGCCATCAGACCGATTCTCAAATCGCCTAACGTCCATACAAGGAGGGAGACAGCCGCGGGCCCAAATCCTTTTCCAGCTGACTCAAGAAAGTTCTCGATTGAGAAAATGGTATGCGTATCTTCGGGGCGCGCGGATTCGAAAAGCAGGCCTTTGATGCTGGCGCCGGGTACGGCGAGAATCATGCCTCCCGCGAAATACAGAAGGCTTCGCCACGGTTCTTTCACGCCAGCCGACCACTCAAGAATCCAGAAGGCAGTCGCAACGCTGAGCAGCAGGCAGGCGCATACCAGCGCGATCAATCGAGTCCTTTCCCGGCCGATTCTTTTTCCGATCTCGCCGGCCAGAAACGCTCCAGCAACCATGCCCGCTCCAAGAATCGTTATCAGGATCGCAGTATGGGACGGAGGGATTCCGGCGCGCGAAAGGTATGGAAATATGAATACAGTCAGGCCTCCCCACGGAATGCTTCCGGGCAGGTACTGAATCAGGAGCATGCGGGCACTTCGTGGAACCGTTGTTATGTGATTTGATTCGTTTTGAGGCAGGGGAAGCATGCGTGCAACGGGGGCCGCAATCAGGCTCAAGCCTGCAAGAGCGCCATAAACCGCTCGCCACGAATATGTTTCTGTGATCCATGCCGCCGCAAGTTGTCCGCAGGCGAGGCCGACTCCAAGCAGGATGTTAACATTCACAGCGGTCTGCATTTCGTCTTTTCCCGCAGCAACCCCCTTTGCAGACGCGTACAGCGCCGGTACCGCGAGTCCGAGGAAAGAACCAATCAGAAAATTTCCGGCTGAAAACAACGCGGCCCCTTTTGCTGAAGCGGCGAGGGTGAAGGCAGGAGAAAGCAAAAGGACCGCCATAGTAAGTGAGATTCGCACAAACCGGCCCCCGCGCGCAGCATTCAGCAGTGAAAGAAGGCTCATGGGAAAAAACACGAGGAGCGTATTGACCCCTCCGAGCCACGCAAGACCGGACAGGTTCTCAAGGCGGAACTCGCTGGAGAGAGCCGGCAGCATCGGGCCGAGCACGTTCAATCCCAGTCCCAAAAAGAATGCGACGCCGTACAGAGCGGCGGATTTTTGGAGCACATCCGGTCCTCAGTTTTTGAGGAAGAAGGTCAAAGAGTTTTTGTATGATGAATGTTGAGCCGCTGTTCCACCTCGTACCCTTTCATGAGCTGCGATCCTGCATTCGCGGCAGCGTCTATGTTCCAGCGCGTTTTGCGGATGACGGCTTCATTCATTGCACGGCCGGCGTCGAACTCACAGAAACGGTCGCGCGCGATTATTTCTCTCCCGAAGAAGATCTTATCGTCCTCAGGATCAATCCCGCCGGTTTGCGCGCGAGGCTTGTGTGGGAGGCTGCCGCGCCGATCGAAGGCGGAGGAACCGAGCATTTGAAATCGGCAGCGGTATTCCCACACATTTATGGTGAGCTCAATCTCGACTGTGTTACGGCTGCGCGGATGCTCCGCGAGGACGGCCGATTCCGGCTTCCGGAATCATTCGGAAGGTTAGACGACATCCTCGCTTAGTTCCGCGCGAGACGAGATCACTCAGCCGGCGGCAGCTTTGTCGATCCCCTGTAGGACCATCTTCCAGTTCTCTTCTGAATGATCGCGGCTCGATTCGTCTGCAAATCCTCTGTGCGTCAGAGTAAGGCGCGTACCTCGATCGGTCCGGTCGATCTGAAACGTAATGACGGAGTAGTTTTCCGGCAGATCGGGCAGGGGGGACATGGAGCTGTGATAGTTGTATTCGAGAATCGATTCAGGAATGAAGCGCAGGATTCTGCCTCCGTCGCGGTATTCCTTTCCTTCGTAAGATCCTGTGAACGTGATCGAGCCGCCTTCCCTCCAGTCGGCAGTCGTGTTTGTGCCGAATAAGTAACTCTTGATCTTTTCAGGATTTACAAGCGCGTCCCACACGCGGGCCGGTTCGTGGTCCATTTCGATGACAGCTTTTACAGAAAGATCTTTTAACATACAC
>CAZUJO010000487.1:0-2981 GCA_964619995.1 uncultured Leptospiraceae bacterium | reverse complement strand
ATGTTGAGGGACTCATTCCGCCGAGCTGACGGTCGGATGCCTGGCTGCGAAAGTAGAGTCGGTCTTCGTCGACCGGGAATCGCACGCGCGTTCTATCTCCGAGAAGGGCGCCGCCTGAAACTTCGCTGGAAGGATCCACCGCAACCACTGCCACGCGAAGCGAAGGGTCCAGCTGCATGAGGCGCAGTCCAAGGGCTCCAATGAGCGTGGATTTGCCGGCGCCTGGAGTGCCCGTGAATCCGGCAAATACGCCGCTGCGCGCGTCCTTTGAAGATCTCAGGGTTTCGAGATGCCGGTGCCGGCGCTCGGAAGCGTCCGGCAGAGTGTTCTCGAAATCAGAAACAAGTCGCGCGAGCGCGTATTTCTCTATTTTCCGTTCTCCTTCTCTTCGACGACATTCAGGATTTGATCCATGATGTCCATGAGGCGGTAGTCGGACGGAGTGAAGATTTTACGGATGCCTTCTTTTTCGAGGGTTGCGAAATCTTCTTTCGGGATGATGCCGCCGAACACAACCGGAATCCGGTCCGCTTTCATCTCTTTGAGTTTCCCGACGAGCTGTCCGGCGAGTTCAACGTGCGATCCGCTCAGGATGGAAACGCCGATTACGTCCGCGTTTTCTTCCACAGCGCTCTGGACAATTTCCTCGGGAGTAAGCCGGATTCCGGAGTAGATAACATCGAATCCCGAATGACGGGCCGTGACTGCAATCATCTCCGCGCCGTTCGAATGACCGTCTAACCCCGGTTTGCCGACGACGATGCGCGGACGGTGACCGTGTTTGGCTGTGAATGTTTCCACGCGTTTGCGCACGGATGCAACGCGGTCGTCTTCGAGAGACAGCTTCTGCCCGTCGATGCCTGTGGCCGGTCTGTATTCTCCAAAGACCTGACGGAGCGCATCGGCCCATTCGCCGGTGGTCACGCGGGCAAGGGCGCACTCGATGGAAGGCTCCATCATGTTCTCGCCGCTTTTTGCGGCCGCTTTGAGTTTCTCAAGAGCCGCAGCAACCTTTGCCGGATCGCGTTTGCGCTTCGTGGCTTCCAGGTTCTCCATCGTCTCTTTGACTTTGGCTGGATCGACCTTGAAGATTCCTCCGTCGTTGCCGGCAGTCAGAGGCGACGCGATTCCTTCTTTCCATTTGTTGATGCCGACGACTGTGAGATCACCCGAGTTGATCTTGCTCAGGCGTTCCGACATGGACCGCACAAGCGATGTCTTGAGGTAACCGCTTTCGACGGCTGCGCGCACACCGCCCATGTTCAGAATTTTGTCGAGCTCCGCTTTGCATTCTTCTTTGAGAGCGGCGACTTTGGATTCAATGACCTTGCTTCCGTCAAAAAGATCCGGATATTCGAGCAGGTCTGTTTCGTAGGCAAGAATCTGCTGCAGGCGCAGGGACCACTGCTGATCCCACGGTCTCGGCAGAGAAAGCGCTTCATTCCAGGCGGGGAGCTGCAGAGCGCGGCACCGCGCCTTCTTGCTCAGAGTGACGCCTAACGCTTCGATCAGGATTCTCCATGCGTTGTTTTCCGGCTGCGCTTCCGTAAGACCGAGTGAGTTTACCTGGACGCCGTAACGGAAGATCCTGTATTTCGCCGTCTTTACGCCGTAACGGTCGCGGGTGATCTCTTCCCAGAGTTCTGTGAAGGCGCGCATCTTGCACATTTCTTCCACGAAACGAATTCCCGCGTTTACGAAGTAGCTGACGCGTCCTACGCATTTTTCGAATTCTTCGTGCGTGAACTTTCCGCGTTCACGGATGAGATCAAGCAGACCGATTGCGTTTGCGAGCGCAAATGCAAGCTCCTGTGTCGGCGTGGCGCCTGCTTCCTGTAAGTGGTACGAGCAGATGTTCGACGGATTCCATTCCGGAACTTCTTTGAGGCAGTATTCGTACATTTCCGCAATCATGCGGAGGGATGCCTGCGGAGGGAAGATGTAGGTCCCGCGCGCAAGGTATTCTTTTACGATGTCGTTTTGCGTGGTGCCGTTCAGTTTCTTCGGATTCTCTCCGCGTTCGCGCGCAAGCGCGATGTAGAGGGCGAGCAGCCACATCGACGTCGCATTGATCGTCATGGATGTGTTCATTTGCTCGATCGGGATTTGATCAAAGAGGATGTGAAAGTCGTCGAGACTGTTGATCGGCACGCCCACTTTGCCGACTTCCGGTTTTGCTATGGGATGATCGGATGAGTAGCCGCATTGCGTGGCCAGATCGAATGCGATCGACAGCCCGGTCTGTCCTGCCCCGAGGTTCTTTCTATAGAGTTCATTGGAAGCGCGCGCGCTTGTGTGGCCTGCGTACGTGCGAAAGATCCAGGGTTTGTCCCGGGTCGGTTTGCCGTTTTCGTCAAGGATCTGATGTTCTGTTTTCATAGGCGCCTGGTACGATTTTCGCGACCCTGGGCCCCTTTGCACCCAAAATTCGCCGTTTCTGAATAGACCCCGGAGACGGTCTTTGATTCCATGAGCCGCAACTGAGAGGACAACGAGGACAACCATGCGAAGAATTCTGTGGCTTCCAATTCTTGCTGCGAGCCTGCTTGCCGGGTGCGGCCGACTGGCGGAGATCGACTACAGTCCGCGGATTACGCCCGAAGCATTTCTCGGAGCCCAGCACTGGATCCGCCTGCAGATGGGCGGCGCATCCTTTGTGCTCAGCCAGCCTTCGTCATCGCTCATTGTGTATTTCGTAAGCCTCTTTGATCTCTTTGTGGCGTGGAAGTTTCTGTCCAATCTGCAGGCGCAGAAGTCGCGCCTCTGGTGGGGACTCGGGCTCATTCTGACAGGCGTCGGTGCGCTCCTTGCCGGCACAAGCTACCAGGCATTCGGCTATGAAATCAAATGCAATGGCCGCGAGTTCTGCACATGGACCAGCTGGTGGGAAGTCATCTATATGCTTCTGTCCGGCCCGGGCATGAGCGCGTTTTTGATCGCATGCGCGTATTCGAACGCCTCGGGAACCTTTCGCCGCATCC
>CAZUJO010000486.1:0-2994 GCA_964619995.1 uncultured Leptospiraceae bacterium | reverse complement strand
CGCTGAAGGAAAATGATCTCGGGGCTAGAATTGCAAGGGCTGGCACGCGCGAAATCGACCGAATCGCATCGTGGGTAAACGCCTTCATGGAATCCATATCTTTCCTCGTCCTTCAGGTCCGCGAACAGACTTCGCTCGCGCGAGAACAATCCACCGATCTTGAAGCTGCGTCCGACCGGCTGACGGAGGCAGCCGAGGAACTTGCGGCCGGAACGGAGGAAGGATCCGCGGCCCTCGAAGAGCTTACGGCAGCTGCCGAAAATGTTGGCGCGCGCGCGGAGAAACTCGTATCCGTAAGCAGAAAGATCAACGAAAGCGTTCGCTCGCTCGGTGGAAGCATTCATGAGATTTCCCGCAGCATGGTTGAAGCGCGCGACATCTCTCACGCCGCGCTGAAGAATGCGGCGGATGGACGACATTCCATGGATCTCGGTCTGCAGGCAATGCAGAGCATGCAGGAGCGTGCGGAGCGGATTCACGAAGTCGTCGGTGTTATCAACGGCATCTCAGAGCGAACCAGCCTGCTGGCGCTGAACGCTTCCATTGAGGCTGCGCGGGCCGGTGAAGCAGGAAGAGGCTTCGCAGTGGTCGCCTCCGAGATTTCCAAGCTCGCGGAGCATGCGGCCACCAGCGCAGAGGAGATCGGACATTTGATCTCGGAAACATCCAGCGAAATGAGCACGAGCAGCGATCGTGTGCGCGATGTGCTCGGTGTGCTTTCGGGTCTCGAAGACGGAACAAAGCAGATGGCCGCCGCGTTTGAGCACATCAATGAATCGCTGCAGGCGCAGGATGCAAGCGCCTCTGCAATCGGGACTCAGGCGGGCGAAATCGTCGAAGCATCCGCAGAGATCGATCAGGCTATGCGCGAGCAGCAGCGCACGACGCAGGAGATATCAAGAGCGGTCGAGGCATCGTCCAACTCATCACGAATTCTCGCGGAGGATGCCGAGCGGCTGCGTCTTGTTGTGGCTCAGCTGCGCGGGCTGACCGAGATGACAGAGAGGGTTCTGGCTCGCTTCACCATGCCGCGAACAGGTGATTTTTTCAGATGGTCAGAGAGTTATTCTGTGGGCATCGAGGCGATGGATGAGCAGCACGCCCGTCTCTTCTCAATCCTCAATGACCTGACGGCAATCATCGCAGACAAGCAATCGGCAGCGGATGAGATCCAACGTTTGATCGAGCATCTCTCAGAATACTGCCGGTTTCATCTTTCAAGCGAAGAAGCGTTTCTTGAGAAGAACCGTTATCCGAAATTTGAAGAGCACAGGGGCTACCACTCCGATTTCATAAAGACGGTGGAGGAATACGATGCCCGGCTCCGATCAGGTGCGAACCTGCGCCTGCTTGCCCTTGAAGTTTGCGGGACTGTATGGATGTGGCTTACGAATCATATTCTGATTGAGGACAAGGCTTACGGAAGATTCGTCACAAAGCGAAGCGACCTCTAAGCCGCTTCACTTCACGCGCCGGTCAGGCGGTGACAACTCGGTTGCGGCCGGAAGCCTTCGCGCGGTAGAGCATCTGATCTGCCCGGTGCAGCAGATCCTCCAGATCCGCGCCGCCCTCCGCGGCGCCAATGCTGACGGAGACGACAAATTCCGCATCCGCGAACGAAACGACGGCCGACGCAATGGCTTCGCGAATGTTTTCAGCGATCGCGGCCGCCTTGACCATCCCCTCTCCGGGAAGGAGCATTGCAAACTCTTCGCCACCGAGCCGGCACACGATGCAGCCGTCCGGAACAAGAGACTTCAGAATTCTTGATACAACGCGGAGCGCCTGATCTCCCGCCGCGTGACCGCGAGTGTCATTGATCTGCTTGAAGTAATCGATATCGAGGATCAAGGCAGAGACGGATTGGCTGCTCTTCGCGCACTGGCTGAAAAGCATTCCGCCTAACTCTGCAAATGCGCGTCGGTTTGGCAGCTGCGTGAGCTCATCGGTTCGCGCAGTCCGTTCGGCGGCTGCGTGTGCCAGTTTCAATTCATGCGAAAGCTGGAAGGATCGGTGCAGGAAATACGACAGAGTTCTCGTTGCCCGGATCGTTGAGAGAGTGTAGATCAAACCGCCGGCCGCCATGGCCGCCGGGATGAGCTCGCCCCGAAAGAACAACCAGACCGTGGCGGGGAGCAGGATGGAGAAGATTGTGAGATTCGTGCCCGCCGTATGCGCGGAATACATCGCAGCGGAGCCGCCCGTCATGCCCATCAGGAAGAAGTAGACGACTGCTTGATGAGCCGTTGAATCGTCGGGCATTACGAACAGTCCGCCGACGCCCCAGACCAGCGCAGACAGCACGAGCGAAACCACAAACGCAGGCTCCCACCTGAGAATGTCGAGTCCCTGCGGCGACTTCAATTTGAAGAAGAATACGATGACAGACCTGGCAACGGCCATGAGAACGATCGCAGCAAACCACGCCACGAGTTTTGAATGCGGAGTCACGTTCCATAGAATGGCGCAAACCAGCGCGGCCACAACCGTGCTGATCATCATGGCCGGGAGGGCCTGCCGGTAGATGATCTGAACCTGCTCCGCCCGGACAAACAGGCGCGTGCGAAGACTCAATCTGGTGTTTGCAGCTGTCTGCATGATTGGCCCTGAAAAATCGCGGCGGACAGATGCGTCTACTTTCTTTACTTTCTCGCAGGCGATTTCGTCTTCTTCGCTTGAATTTCGGCCAGATACGTCTCCAGCCGGTCAAGGCGATCTTCCCAGAACTGGCGGTACTGTTCGATAAACTCTCCTGCCTCTTTCAAGCGGCGCGCTTCGATGCGGCAGCGTCTCCACTGTGCTTCCTTCTCACGATGGATCAGCCCCGCCCTTTCGAGCACCTTGATGTGTTTGGAAATCGCCGGCGCGCTGATGCGAAAGGGCCTCGCAAGTTCGCCCACGGTCGCAGGCCCCCGGCGCAGACGCGCGAGCATCGCGCGGCGCGTAGGATCCGCAAGAGCGGCGAACGTAAGGGACAGCTGATCTGGGCGTGCC
>CAZUJO010000485.1:0-2995 GCA_964619995.1 uncultured Leptospiraceae bacterium | reverse complement strand
CTCCTACGGCAGGCTCTGCATTGATTCCCGTCTCCTCGATCGCAGCGCTTATCCTGCGGCCTGCGGCGCAAAAACCCGCGAAGAAGAAAATGCGAAGGAGTGGGCCGCCTATCTAGGAATTTCCGCTGACGACGCGCGCAAGGGAGTATACACGCCGCAGGGCAGCAAAGCCTTCGCTCGAGCGCTGGCAGAGAAGCCGGCAGCAAAGACCTATCTTGATTTCGCGCGGCGCGTCGAACGCATCCAGGTCTCCACGTTCGGCTGGGACTGGGAAATCGAGAACGAACAAAAAGGCTCAGGACGGGCCGAAGCGGAAAAGATGATTCCCGAAATCATAGAAAAAGCGGCTAACGTAAAAGATTCATTCCTGTCCCCCCGCTACCGCCTTCTGAAGGCCCGGCTGCTCCTGCGCGCGGGCCGCCTGGCGGAGATTCTTGCAGTGCCGGTTCCCGAATCGCCCGGCTTCGCGAAGGGACAGATCCTTCGTCTTCGCGCGGGCGCAAGTCTGCGCTTGAAAAATCCGGTGAGCGCAGCGATCCAGACCATTCTTGCATACGAGGCCTCCCCGTCCTCCGGCGCCGCGGACGACTTCAGGTATCTTCAACTTCAGGAGGCGGATTTCCGAAAAGCAAGCGCGTCGAATCTTTCGGCAAAACAGAAGGCGTTGCTCTACTATCTCTCTGGAATCCACATGGGCTACAACGGAACCTTCGCCCTTGCCGTCGAGGACCTGGAGAACTTCTGGGATGCAGACCCGAAATCTCCGGCTGCGGACTCCCTTCTATTGAAAACTGTCGCACTCATGGAGGAAGAAGCCCTTCCGAACCTCATTTTCGGACAGCGAGTGGAGCTGAAATCGCACCGCACGATTCAGGAGAAACTCGCCTCGATTCTCGCCCGATTTTTTCCTTCGCTTCGCGCCGATCCGGTCCTCAGGCTTCAGCCTGAAACACAGAAAGCGGCGGACCGCCTGCTCCGATTTTTGCGAAAGCACGAAGGCGAAACACAGAACCGTCCGCTGTGGAATGCTGCCATGGCCTACACGGCCTATGTCGCCGGGGATCCGGATTCTGCCGCAAGACTCCTTGAGAAAAAGGATTCCAACCCGGCCCTCGAAGCGCGGCGCCGAATCATTCTGCTTCTTGCGCGCATTGAGAAGGAGCGGCGCGTGAGCGCGGAAAGTGAAGCAGACTTTGTTTCGCTTCTGCCCGTGCTTGCCTCCCCTGCCAGCGCTCTCCCCCGTTATTCGGAATACGATCAGAAAGGAAGGCCGTCAGCCGAGCTGATGCTTTACCGCGTCATGGCCACCGCATACGGCAAAAGCGGAGCGCCCGAAAAAGCGGTGCTCGCATCTTACATGACTGATACGTTTGAATGGTATCCGGCAGCGCGCCTCGACGAAATGAAATCGCAGGATCTGGTCCGCCTTCGCGACTATATGAAATCCCCGGACAATTCGCCGATCGATCCTGTCTTGAAAAAGAAAACGCAGGCAACTCCGGCCCTCGTCGCTGACCGTCTTGCCGCCGCCTACGCGCGCGAAGGAAGATACGCCGATGCAGAACGCGAACTGCAGAATGTGACGCCGCGAAAAATCACGCTCGAGTTCACCGGGAAATTCGGGCCGTTTGACGCAAGCTGGGAAACGAGGCCCGATCCGGGCCGGAATGCCTGGAACCGGCGCTCCTACTTCGCCGAAATGGCTCGGCTCACGGCTGAGATCGACCGGAAGCCCAATGATCCGGCATCAGCGAAGCTGTACATGCGGCGCGGAATCGGGGCGTACAACGCAAGTCATTTTGGCAAGTGGTGGATTCTTATGCGGGACTACTGGTCGAGTTCGCATACCTTTGATCGAAAATACTGGGAGAAGCAGCTGCAGCTCGCGCGGAATGATTTTGAAAAAGCGGCCAGCCTGTCTTCAGACCGGGAGTTTACGGCGCAGGCCGTCTTCTACTCTGCCGCGGCATCCTTCGCGCTGAACTCGCCGCGTGAGTGGACAGAGGATAAGCCCGCGCTCGGAAAAGAAGAGAAGGCTGCTTACACACGCCTGGCGCATGAACTCGGAGACACGCGCTTCGTGCAAACGATTGGATCTACGTGTGCTACGCTCTCGGAGTTTCTGTCGAATTAGCCTGGCCGAACCTTTTTTGATCAACCGCAAGAACGATCAAGCGCCGGCCTGCGGTTTGGGGTAAGGTACGGGTGACGCAGGAGGAACAATGAGCGCAGTGCAAAAAGCCCTCTGGTTTGTGGAGCATCATTCGCATGAGGAGATCAAACTCGATGAGATCGCCTCAATTTGCGATGTTTCGCCGTACCATTTGACCCGGAGCTTCTCGACTGTGCTCGGCGTACCAATCATGCGTTACGTTCGCGCAAGGCGCCTGACGGAAGCGGCAAAGAAACTCATATCAACTCGAAGTCTGTTAGAACTGGCTCTTGATACGGGATACAATTCGCACGAAGCTTTCACGCGCGCGTTTCGCGAGCAGTTTGGTCTTACGCCTGATGAAGTCAGAGCGCAGGGCCATCTCAGAAACATCCAACTGGTGGAGGCCATTCCCATGAAACAGTCAAAAACAAAATTAGAGGAGCCCCGTTTTGAGAAAGCCGGTTTGCGGCGCATCGCGGGCCTAAAGCAGACGCACAATTGCAGCGCGCCAGCCGGCATTCCCGGTCAGTGGCAGAAATTCGCGGCATGGCTCGGCAAGTTTCCCGGACAAATACCCGGCACTGTGTACGGCGTCTGTCACCGCTTCGACGCCGAGGGTCACTTTGACTACTTGAGCGGAGTGGAAGTATCACCGGGAGCTGTGGTTCCGGCCGAACTCGAAATCATGAAGCTCCCCGCTCAGAGATATGCGGTGTTCCGGCATCCGGGACATGTTTCGGAAATCCGTTCTACGTTTGCGGCAATCGGCGAATGGCTTCCCGACTCAGGACTCAAGCCGGTCGATGCTCCAAACCTGGAAGTCTATGGCAGGAGTTTTGA
>CAZUJO010000484.1:0-2996 GCA_964619995.1 uncultured Leptospiraceae bacterium | reverse complement strand
GGCACATGCCGTTCCATGGGCGTTAACGTAGAGGGTTGAGAGAATGAATCGCGGTAAGAAATACAGAGCAGTCGTCGACAAGGTCGATCCGACTAAGCACTACGAACCGTCAGAAGCAGCGGCGCTGATGAAAGAAGTCAGCACGTCGAAGTTTGACGGCACCGTTGAGGTATCCATCAAAGTGGGCTACAAGTCCCTGCAGAATGTTCGCGGGATTGTAAAGCTCCCGCACGGCACCGGTAAAGAAGTCCGCGTTCTTGTTTTCGCAAAGGAAGACAAGCAGGCAGAGGCCAAAGCGGCCGGCGCTGACTTCGTAGGCGGCACGGAACTCATCGAGAAGATCATGAAAGAAGAGTGGACGGACTTCGACGCATGCGTCGCAACTCCGGACCTCATGAAGGACGTCGGTAAGCTCGGCGCAATTCTCGGCCGCAAGGGTCTGATGCCCAAGCCAAAGGCCGGCACCGTGACCCAGGATGTGGCCACGGCTGTGAAGAACCTGAAGTCAGGCCAGATGGAATACCGCCCGGACAAGACTGGCGTGATTCATCTGCGCATTGGCCGCGTTTCTTTCACGCCGGACAAGATCGAAGAGAACATGCGCGCCGTGTTCGCCGCGATCACGCGCGACCGTCCCTCCGATGCGAAGGGCGAATATGTTAGAAGTTTTTACGTGTCCCCCACAATGGGACCTTCAGCCAGAGTGAGCATTCGCTCCATGACAACCTGAGGATAACAGAAAATGGCTCAAGCACCAGCAATCAGTCCAGAGAACAAGGAAAGCGTAGCCGAGCTCAAGGAAATCTTGAGCAAACATGCAAACTTCGTTGTGACGACTTACTCCGGTCTCAACGTCGTGGACATGGGCGAGCTTCGCACCGCAGTACGCGAAAAAGACGGCCGGGTTAAGGTCGTTAAAAATAATCTTTTTCGGATTGCGTTAAAGGAGTCCGCAGTTCACTCCGCAGCCGCAGAAGACATCAGCGCCCTCCTCAAGGGCCCAATCGCTGTGTCTTTCGCCGGCGAGGATATCTCCGCGGTTTCAAAAGCTCTCGTAGACTTCTCCAAAAAGAACAACAAGGTGGATATCATCACCGGTTGTCTGGAAGGCAAGAAGCTCGGTAAGTCGGATGTTCAGCAGATCGCGAACCTCCCGTCTCGCGAGCAGTTGCTGACAATCATTGGACGCGGCCTCAACACGCCTGCGACAAAGATTGCTATCGGCATGAAAGAAGTCATCACGAGCCTCGCTCGCGGGATCCGCGCCGTCGGAGAGAAAAACGGCTAACGCATAAGGTTTAAATCAGGGTAAGGAGAAAACAATGTCTACAGATGCATTGCTCGAATCGATCGGCAAGCTGACTCTCATGGAGGCAGCTGAGCTCGTCAAAAAAATGGAAGAAAAGTTCGGAATCTCAACGGCTGCACCGGTTGCAGTTGCTGCAGGTCCTGCAGCTGGCGGCGGAGCCGCTGACGCAGGCGCTGGCGAAGACGCAACTTTCAACGTGGTTCTGAAAGCTCACGGCGAAAAGAAAATCGACGTGATCAAAGTGGTCCGCGAAGTTACAGGTCTTGGTCTGAAAGAAGCCAAAGATCTGGTAGAGAAAGCCGGTTCCGTAGTAAAAGAAGGGCTGAACAAAGCCGCTGCTGAAGATCTCAAGAAGAAACTTGAGGCTCTTGGCGCTCAAATCGAGCTCAAAGCAGGCTGATTGCCCGTTCAGTTCCTTTCATGCACAGCAGGGCGTCTTGCCCTGCTGATTGCTGTTTTCTTTAGCTTATTTTCCTGACCAGGAGCAGCCCGTGGCCCAGCACAAGTACGTACGCCTAGGAAACATCACCGATTACGACCAGATTCCGGACTTGATTGATATTCAATTCAAATCCTACGACTGGTTCTTGCAGAAAGAATCGGAAGATACCAGCCGCACAAATCAGGGACTCGAAGCAGTTTTTCAGGAAACTTTTCCAATTGAGAGCCCCAATGAAGACATGGTGCTCGAATATGTTTCTTACTCGCTCGGCGATCCGCGCTGGGACGAAGAAGAATGCAAGAACCGCGGGACGACATTCGCTCTCCCTCTTAAAGCAATCATTCGTTTGATCAACAAGCTCACGGGCGAAGTCCGCGAGCAGTCCGTATACATGGGCGACCTTCCGGTCATGACGGACCAGGGCACCTTTGTGATCAACGGCGCGGAACGTGTCGTTGTTTCGCAGCTCCACAGATCTCCAGGTATTTTCTTCTTCTACGATGCAGAGAAGCGTGTGTATTCAGCGCGCGTGATTCCCTATCGCGGAAGCTGGCTCGAGCTCGAACTCGACACCAAAGGCATTCTCGTTGCGCGCATCGACCGCAAGAAGAAATTCCCCGCAACGCTTCTTCTCAAAGCAATGGGCTACGGCTCCGACGAAGAAGTTCTGAAACTCTTCTATAAGATTGAGAGCCTGAAACTGGCAGGCCTGACCGGCCGCGATCTCAAGAAGATCATCGGCCGCAGACTCGCTGCGCGTGTGCTGAATCCGGAAACGGACGAAGTCATCATGTACGCGGGCGAAAAGGTCAACGAAGACAACCTCGACATCCTCAAAGAGATGAAGATCAAGGAACTCAAGCTTCTTGTGTTCCCTACGACGAAGGACGACGTCATCGTCATCAACTGCCTGGAAAAAGAAGGAACAGAAACTCAGGAAGCGGCGCTTCAGAAGTTTCATACGCTCATGCGTCCGGGCGAGCCTTTCAATCCCGAAAACGCGAAAGCAGACCTCAACCGTCTGTTCTTCTCCGAGAAATCATACGATCTCGGCGGCGTGGGCCGCTACAAGATCAATAACAAGTTCGCTTACCACAATCCAAAAGAATTCACGGGCGTGGACACGCGCGCGCTGCGTCAGGAAGACATCGTCGAGACCATGCGCTACTTCGTGAATCTGATCAACGAAGTTCCTGAATATCACTTCGACTACATCGTTCACCTCGGGCACCGCCGTGTGAGAAG
>CAZUJO010000483.1:0-3012 GCA_964619995.1 uncultured Leptospiraceae bacterium | reverse complement strand
CTTTTTGATTTTGAATTTTGGCGGCCAACAAAAATAGGGCAGGCATGGCAAACCAGACGGAAACAGGCATTCTGATCGTGAATCTTGGGACACCGGACAGTCCGAGCACCTCGGACGTGCGCCGTTATCTGCGCGAATTCCTGTCCGACCCGAGGGTCATCGACATTTCGGCCGTCGCACGTTTTCTGCTGTTGAATCTCATTATCCTTCCCCTGCGCCCGCGCAAGTCTGCGCATGCGTACAGCAAGATATGGACTTCCGACGGCTCACCGCTGCTTCTCCATACGCGCGATCTAGCGCTCGCCCTTTCGCGAAAATTGAAATCGCCCGTTCGCTTTGCGATGCGATATGGAAATCCGTCCATTGCCTCTGCTCTTGCAGCGTTTGCCGAAGAGGGCGTGCGAAAGATCCGTGTCCTGCCGCTCTATCCTCAATACGCTTCAGCGTCGACCGCTTCGACTTCGGCCCGCGTCTACGAATGTGCGGCCGCGCTGAACGATCCTCCGGAGATTGAAATGCTCGGAGCGTTCTACGATGACGAAGGATTTCTGGATGCAAGCGCTCACATCGCGCGCAGCTATCTGACAGGCAAAGAGCATGTGCTCTTCAGCTTTCACGGCGTGCCCGAGCGGCAGATTCTCCGGTCGGTTGCGCAGGCCGGCGAGTCCTGTTCGTTTGGCGAGTGCTGCAACTCTCCGGGCGACCGCATTCATCTGTGCTATCGCGCCCAGTGTGTTTCGACAGCGCATGCAATCGCCCGCAGGCTGAAGCTGGACGCGCATGACTACACGATTGGTTTTCAGTCGAGACTCGGACGCACTCCCTGGGTCAGGCCTTACACGGACGAAATCATCCGTGAACTGCCTGCGCGCGGCATCAAGAACCTGGCAGTGATCTGTCCGTCGTTTGTTTCGGATTGCCTTGAGACGCTCGAGGAAATCAAGATTCGCGCGCGCGAAGACTTCCTCGCGGCCGGCGGAGAGTCGTTTACATACATTCCGTGCGTGAACGCGGACGAAGTCTGGGTAACAGCGCTCGCTGATCTCCTGAAGCGCTAGTTTTTTCCCGCAGCAGGCCCTTTTTTTCTTTCCGCATGGCACAGCAACGTCGTCTATCTGCCATGCGCATTCTCTTTGCTACGCGGCTTCTCGTTCTGTTCGCGGTGTTCGGCGCATCGCGGATTCTTGAGGCGGACCCGGTCCCCGATTTCTCTTTTCCTGCCGCGCCCGCGAAGCTTGAGATTCCGAGAACGCGCGCCATGGACTCATCCGGAGAAGCGCGTTTTACCAGGTCGCGTCCGGCGACTCCAGCGAACCTTCCGGCTTCGGCGCCGCGTACGTTTGCAGAAGCGATGGCGCTTTCCTGGGTGGATCCGGAGGATTTTGCTCTTTCGTTTTCTGATTCACGCCCGGGGTTTTACTCCGTCGCCGGCGGCGGACGCGCGTACCAGTGGATGCCGGGTCAGTGGTCGCTTGAGCTCCCCGGAATGCGCGTCATGCGCTGGACGAACGGCACAAGCCAGGTAGAAATCGGTGAGAATCGCATCATCAAGTTCCCGAACCTCCAGTGGCCGGGCGCCCTCGAATGGACCTTTTCGGACCGCTCGAAACTGAAGCGGCTGCCCAGGCCGCAGGAATCAACGGTTGAATTTATTTACGAATCGGAAGCGCCGAACCGCGCTGCATTTCAAATTCGCGAGCCAGGCAAGTGGGCAAAGGAAAGCACATCGATTGAACGTTATTCGATCGAGTACAGTCCGGCCTGGCAGGATCACATTGACGCGTTTCGCGCATGGGGAAAGTCAACGCAGTATTTCGCGAAGATGGAGGAACTATTTGGTTTCAAGAACCCGGGCCCTGTGCCGGTCCTCTTTTTTCAGGAACTCACAGACATCCGCAGGCAGATGCGAATTCCCGACGTAGGCGAGGGCGGCCGCGGAGGCCTCTATGGAATCTGGATCTGCTGCGGCGCAAAAGCAAAACCGTTCTCAAGCGAGCCGGCCGTTCGCGCAGTGCAGATGCAGACCGAATCCTTTCCGGTGCTGCTCCACGAAACGGTTCACAATTTGCAGCAGCACCGCTGCTACTATGTCCGTCAGGGACAGGATCTTCCGCCGGCACAGGATCCGGGGCCCTGGTTTGTGGAAGGAATCGCGGAAGTCGGGATGATGCAGATGCTTCCCCGCGACCGGGCGCGAAAGTATAGAGAACTATACGAAAAACTGGACGCGAACCAGTCTGTGACTGTGGCTTCTTTTTCGCGCGGCGAGCTGCCTGTCTACACGTACGGCACCTTTATGCTGGAGTACGTGATGCAGACGCGCGGCGCATCGGCGATCCGTTCCTTTTATGACGATGTATGCCGCGGGACTCCTCCCGTTTCGGCCGCGCAAAAGCATCTCGGGTCGGATCCTGAGGGACTTCTTCAGGCATCGCTTGCTTACTTTCGCGCGAACCGCGCGCGCTTTGAACCGCAGATGGAAACCTGGGCTATGGAAGGGCTGCCGCAGGTTTCGTATGCGAAGCCGGATGCTGTGCTGAGAGAATCCGACCTGGTGCTTCCCGCTTCGAATCGAAGCATTCGCTCGATTCCGGACATCTGGAACGCGCTGCGCATGAATACGCAGGATTTAAACGGCAAGTTCGAAGGAACCCTTCGCGGCCCGGCAGGGGAGCGGGTTCAAATCTGGAAAAACGGAACGGCAGAAGTCCGCTCCGGTGACATGAAGGTCTTGTATTTTGGAGAAGATTCGACCAACCTCACGCTGCGCGGTCACACGATCGTTCAATGGAAAAACGGAACGCGAAAGTGGACTCTTCCGGATGGAAGCTCGGCCACGCAATTCGGAAGCCAGATGCAGTACGCGGATAAAAACGGGAAGCCGGCGCCCTAGCGGCTGCGCCGTCCACGCTCGCTGAGGAGTGCCGTCGCATAGAGGTCAAAGAGAGCGAATAACGGTGCAGCCGCCGATTCTCCCTCGAGGATGGCGACTGCGCTTGCGATGGCTTCAAA
>CAZUJO010000482.1:0-3023 GCA_964619995.1 uncultured Leptospiraceae bacterium | reverse complement strand
GGCTTGAACAGAAGCGCTTCGAATCGATCGCGGCGGCGCGGATAGGCTTTTCGGGCTGCGGAATAGAAGAAATACGAAACGCGCGTCGCAGTCGCGTAGAAGAAACTTCCGAGGATGCCTCCGAGTACTGCGGCAAACGAGTACGCAAATGAAATCAGGAGTTCTTCGTCCATGTTCAGCGAATCAAATCGAGGAGAGCCGCAAGTCCGCGTTCGAGTGTTTCCGGCGATGCGGCATACGAGATGCGCACGTGGGTCTTCTTTTCGCAGAAGATGCTTCCCGGAACCACGAGCAGCTGTTTCTCTTTGATCGCGCGCTCTACAAACGCATCTTCATTTTCGCGGATGTCGGGGAAGACATAGAACGCGCCGCCGGGTTCTGGAAATTTGACTTTTCCGGTCAGCGCCTTCAGGCATGCATCACGGTTCTTTCTGTAGGCTTCGACATACGAACTCATATCGAGGTCGAGCGCTGTGATGCCTGCCCATTGAACCGGGGCCGGCGCGCACACAACTGTGTATTGCTGCAGAGTCGTCATGGCTTTGACGATCTTCTCCGGTCCATGCATGGCCGCGAGGCGCAGGCCGGTCATGCTGTAAGTCTTTGAGAATCCGCTCAACGTGATCGTGTTTGGATGCACGGCCGCAGCGCTCGTGAACGATTTTTCATAGTCGAACAGTTCGTAGATTTCATCAGAAACGAGCGTCGCATTCCGCCGGTCCGCGAACCGGCCGAGCATTTCGAGCTGGTTCTTCTTCATTACATAGCCGGTTGGATTGGAAGGCGTTGCGAAAATGATCAGTGCGAAATCGCCTGGAGGCACACGATCGAGATCTTCCTGCGTGAACTCTTCGGGGATCGTGCTGACGTCTGCGTTGAAGAAGCGGAGGAGGCTGCGGTAAATCAAAAAGCAGGGGTCGGTAATCAAAACGCGCGTGCCTGGATCGACGACGGCAAGAAACAAAAGCTGAATGAGGCTTGAAATTCCGGAGCTGATCAGGATGTGATCCGGCGATGCCTTGAACTTGTTTACCTCGTGAAACTTGCGCGCCATGCGCTCGCGAAGCGGGAGGATGCCCTGGGTTGGAGTGTACGAGTTTTTGCCGTCTCGCATGGCCTTCGCGGCGGCCTCAGTGATGGCCTCCGGCACAGCATAGTGCGGCTGTCCGATCGAAAGATTGATCGGGTCTTTCAGCTGAGCGGCCAGATCGAACGCCCGCCGTATCTTCGACGTGTCGATCCTGCTCATGCGTTCCGAAAGTGGCAGCATACCTTTCTCCGGCCCCTCGCAAAATCTTCTTTCCAGGGATTCACCCTGGGCGCGGGATGGCTTCAGGTCCGCTTTACATTATGAGCGTTGTGCGCATAGCGGGAATTGACCTTCCAGTCAGCGGCCGGGATTCCGAGTGGCTTCCGGAGGCTAACCTTGTACTCACGCCGACAACCATTCGCAATCTCCAGAAGATCATCCATCCTCTGAAAGCGGGCATCCCCCTTTTGCTCGTGGGCGATGCGGGCGTCGGCAAGAACGCGCTCATCTACTATATCAATGCGCTTCGCAAGCATCCGACGATTCGCTACAGCTTCAATGAAGATACGCTGCCGGAAGATCTTGTGGGCGCATATCGGATCGATCCGGGTCATTCATTCATCTGGTCGGACGGACCGCTGACGCGCGCGATTCGCACGGGCGCTGTATTTGTTGCAGACGAAATGAATCTGGCGCCGCCCGAAGTGCTCAAACGATTCCTCTCTGTTTTCTCTGAGGGGAGCATTCAAATTCTCGAAGGAGATTCATCGACGCTTGCGCCGGCTCCGGGATTTCATTTCATCGCCACGCAGAATCCGGCGGAAGGGTTCGAGGGCAGAAAGAATCTTCCCCGCGAGATTCAGAAGTATTTCGCCACGGTATATGTGGATTCGTATCCTGATGAAGAACTCGTAGAGATTCTCTGCGGCACGCATCCTGGAGTCCCGGCAGAACTTGTCTCGTCGATCGTTCGCATCAACAATCGAATTGAAACTGCTCTGGTAAAACGCGAGATCGGCGCGCGCGATCTCGAACGATATCATTTCAATCTTCGCAACATGAACCGGCTCTGCTACCGTATTGCGCTTACGGATCTCTCGGCGCAGGCCGTGCAGCGCGAGATCTACGACATCTACGTTCTTCCATTTCGCAGCCCGGACGATCAAAAGTCCGTCCAGGAAATGATCCACAGCATCCTGCCGGACCGTTTCGAAGAACGTGAAGTGCGCATTTCTGTCGGAAGCGATTCAATCGGCATAGGTCATGCCGTGCTCAAACCCGCTTCGATCGAAGCTCCCCGCATTCAGGAAGCGCTCGGACTTTTTCCTCCGGTCGCAGCCCGTCTTCCTCTTCTTTCATCCATTGCGCGCAGCGTAGAAATGCGTGAGAACATCCTGCTCGAGAGCGATGCGGATGTTGAACCGGAAGAATACGCAGAGTTCTTTGCCCGCATGATGGGAGCGCCGCTCACGGTGGTTCATCTGTCGCGCGGCATGCATACATCTGACGTGCTTGGAGGGCTCAAGCCCGTCAAGGACCGCGAGCTCGCCTGGGTGGATGGACCGATCACGCGCGCCGTGCGAAACGGCCATTTCCTCTTGATCCGCGGACTTGAGGCGGCCGGACCGGAACTCGTCGAAAAGCTGAACATGCTTCTTGATGACGCGCGGGCTCTTCTTCTGCCGCCCGAAGCGGGCGAGAAAGATCCCCTCGTGCTCAAAGAGACTTCGATCATTTTCGCTGTGAAAGTCTTCCGCAACACCAAGAGTGTTGCGACCATTTCGCGCGCATTCCGGAACCGCTTCACGTCCCTCATCGTCCATCCCGTTCGCGACAGTGAAAGCCTTGAGGACATTGTTCTCTCGGCCCTCGACAGCGACGAATCTGCGCGCGAGCTTGCAATCCGCATGGTTCAGTTTCATCTGAAGATTCGCGAACATGCGGAAAAGCGCGACATCGGTTCTGCGAACATTCAGCCCTACATGTACGGCCT
>CAZUJO010000481.1:1582-3037 GCA_964619995.1 uncultured Leptospiraceae bacterium | reverse complement strand
GAAAAACCCAATGGAAGAACTGGCTGGAATTCAGAACGAGCTCGATAAACGCTTTCTGGAGCAGCGAAAGATCTTCCTCTGGGGCGCTGTGGAAGATGAGTCTGCCCGCTACATTGTGGAACGCATGCTCTACCTCGAAGCGCAGGCTCCCGGCAAAGACATTCAGTTCTACATCAACAGCCCGGGCGGCGTGATCACATCCGGCATGGCCATCCTCGATACAATGAACATGATCTCGTCTGATGTATCGACGATCTGCATGGGACTTGCGGCCAGTATGGGTGCGCTTCTGTTGTGCGCTGGCAAGAAGGGCAAGCGCTTCGGATTTCCGCATGCGCGCGTGATGATCCATCAGCCGCTGATTTCAGGCCAGATTGTCGCTCCTGCCATTGATATCAAGATTCACGCGGAAGAAATCAAGAAGACCCGCGATGAGATCAACCGCATCATTGCCAATGCAACAGGCAAGGCTCTTGAACAGATTGAAGAGGATACGGACCGGGATTACTACCTGAACGCGAAAGAAGCAACGGAATACGGCCTCATTGACGGCGTGGTAGACAGAATCTAAAGCGGAAAGGCTGCGTCAGACCGGCGCAGAAGCAATTACAGACTGGATCTCTTCGACAGAACCGGAGGAAGCAACCTTCTTCCGAAAGGCCCCGTCATTGAACTGTCGCGCAATGGCGGCTAACGTCTTAATGTGCTTCTCGAATCGGTCCTTGGGCAGAACCAGCAGAATGACAATCTGAACGGGCTGTTCATCCACGGCCTGAAACTCCATGGGTTTCTTCAGCACAGCGAGCACAGCAGAAAGATCCTTCTCAAACTCGGTCGAGCAATGGGGAATTGCGATGCCCTGCCCGATCCCCGTGGACATCGATGCCTCGCGTTCCAACAGAGTCTTCAGGATGGCGTCGCGATGTGAGTCGAGCCCATCCTTTTTGAGGATTTGATCCAGGAGGAATCCGAGCAGCTCTTCCTTGGACTTAAAAGACCGATCCAGGTAGAGGATTCGGTCCGGAGGAATGATGTCTTTCAGTTCCATCGTTCACACCGGAGGTGCGATCTCAGGGCCGTGCTGACTTCTTGACGGAGTAGATTTCGTCTTTGATCGGAAGTTCCTTTTTCAGGTTCTTGATGTACGGCAGAAGGTCGCCCATATCCCGATAGTACTCACAGTTAGGCTGCATACGGCGAGCTACGGTGAAGTACTTGTAGAGCTTTTCTTCCCCGGAACGCTTTGACCATTTCTTCTTATCGCAACGGACGCGCAGGATGTATTTATCCTGTTCCGCTTCATACTGTCTGACTACGATGCAATGCGCACAATTGGCGCAGTAGACTTTTTCCACGAATGCCTGCCTTTCAAAGGCCAGCTTTCCCGGCGAAAGCCCAGGGTCAAGGCTTTTTACGCTCTCGCTCCAGGAAGACCTTGTGGATGAACTCCTGGAG
>CAZUJO010000481.1:0-1572 GCA_964619995.1 uncultured Leptospiraceae bacterium | reverse complement strand
GCCGTGGACGACATCGAGCGCACCTCCGAGCGCGACCAGCGCCCCCGGATGTGGGCACTGTATCTCGAAGGGTTGTCGAGCAATGACGACCTTCCGGCGCTCGCCAAGGGCGACAGCGACGTGGAGCCGCTCCTCATCCGCCGGGGGGAGATTCTCGAACTGGACTCCAACTGCTTTGCCAACGACGCGGACGACCACGCAGGACCCTTCGAAGGGCGCTTCTGCGATCTTGAAGCGAACCTTGAGCTTATCGCCGATGTAGAGGGACGAGCGAGTAATGAGTGCAAGCCCCCCGGACCCGATGTCGGCCAGGGAGCATGGGAGAAACTCGTGGTGACCTGCGATTTGAAACTCGGCCGGCAGATTGACCTGGGCTCGCGCCTTCTTACGCTTTTGCTGCCCGGGCGCCCGCATCCGCACCGCCCCGTCCATGAACTTCCCCTCGCCCATGCCCGGAACCTGCGACAGGGGGGCGGATTGTCAAAGCCAAATGGAACCCTTGAGCCGGTAAACGAAACGCCGCAGATCTCCCTCTTTCGCATCAAGGATGGCCGCCTCATGGAGTCCTGCCAGCGGATCTTCCGCCATGGCGACGCGCTCGAAAAACGTTCCGGGACGGTCCAGGATTCTAGTGATCGGATAGAGAAACAGACCGCCAGGAATGCGAAGGCTTCCTCCCCCGCGAAGGCAGGCAGCAAGATAAAACGATTTGCGCGATACGTCCCCCATGGACCGCGAGAGGAGCGGCATCCATCCGTCACCAAATGGAATCGCGGGACTTCCATCGATGAGCATCGCATGGCCAAAGTAGTAGATGTGCGAAGCCTTTCTTACGCGCTCGTTCCACTCGTCCGGATCAATGGGTCGGAAAAATCCCTCGCAGTCGGGAAGCTTTCCGAGCAGCGCTTCTGCGTCGCCGCGAGCTGCAGGAAGCGGCTCGCCGGCTGGATTGCAGTAGAGAAGCCTTCCTGCTCCGGAAGTCCCCGACGCGGCCGGCCTTGAAACCCGCTTCGACATATGGAGAATCGGAAAACTCTCGGCCCAGCTTTTACCGTTATGCGCAATCGATTCGACGGGCGGGGGTTGATCCCCCATCACTCGCAGGCCGCCCGCTTTTGCCGCGCAGTCAAACGCAAACGAAAAGAATTCAGACAGGCCATGCGGCACCTGCCATTCAAGAGATGGAACACTTCGGCCGCGCGAACGATCCAGTTCAGCCTGTTCAAGAAGTGCAGTTCGGCCCGGAGGAAAAGAGAGGTTGGCACCGCTCAAGAAACACTCTCCCCCGGTCAGGAGGAGGGCTTCCGAAGTAAAATCGAGGATGGGCCAGCGATCAGGCGCGAGCATCCGCCGAATTCAGCGCAGTGCGCTTCGTGCGCACGAAGGATTCGGACAGAGAAGAGATCGCTACGTAGAAGAAACCGGCCGCGTAGATCATCATGAACGGCACAACAAACGGCTTGTTGCGCACAATGGAGAAGTAGATACAGGCTAGGCAGTAGAAGCCCATGAAGAATTCTACGAAAACCGTCTTATCGAGCGGAAGTTTGTACTTCATGCGCTCCATGAGGT
>CAZUJO010000480.1:2483-3048 GCA_964619995.1 uncultured Leptospiraceae bacterium | reverse complement strand
ATGGAGCAACTTTCTGGGGACGAGGGTGGCGTCATCGTCCCAGCGGATTTCGCAAAGCTGTGGGAAGTGTTCGACCATGTGAGTCGGGGCGCGAAACGCGATGCCTGAACGGCAGAGTCAACTCAAGGATTTTCAACGAGCCACTGTCGACTACGTCGTTAAGAGGTTCGTGGCCGAGGACATTCCCTGTACGCGTTTCCTCGTCGCAGACGAGGTGGGCCTCGGCAAGACCCTGGTAGCGCAAGGCATCATTGAGGAACTTGTCGGGCATTTTAGGAAGCAAGGAAAGCCAGCGATCAGGGTCATCTATGTTTGCAGCAACCAGGGGATCGCCGGCCAGAATCTGGAGAGACTGTCAACGGACGACTCAACAGTCTCGCGCATCGGGCGTATCAATGAGCTTGCAGCAAAGCAGCACACGGATGACGAGTCCGCGACTTATCTGACTTTGGTAGCGCTGACTCCCAACACGTCTATCAACGTCTCTTCCGGCGGCGGAATTGGTCAGGAACGGGCAATTCTCCTTCAGATACTTAAGGATATTGACGACTTCACACCCTATGGA
>CAZUJO010000480.1:0-2473 GCA_964619995.1 uncultured Leptospiraceae bacterium | reverse complement strand
CAGCCGCGTCGAACTGAATGAACAGATCCGGGCAAAGTTCCTGGGCGTTTTCAGGCCCGGTAACGAACTCTATGGTCGCTGGATGACAGCATGTCTCACCTACAAGCACAGGAATCAAGACCGTCCGAATTACCGCACCATGATCGGTGAACTGAGGCAATTGCTCGCGTCCATCTGCGCCGAAGATCTGAACCCAGATCTGGTTATTCTCGATGAGTTCCAGCGTTTCAAGTCTCTTCTTGCGCAGGATGACGGAGATATGACAGTCATCACGGAACGATTGTTCACGGAGAAAACGCGGGTCCTCTTGCTCTCAGCCACGCCATTCAAGATGTTCACCCTGCAAAGTGAAGCACACCAGGGGGAGGATCATTTCGAGGAGTTCCAATTCATCGTCAAGTTTCTGATGAATGATCCGGTACGGTTCGATGCTTTTCGGCAGGCATGGGACGACTACTCAGCGTCCTTCCTCTCATTGCGGGCGGCGGACTGGCCTGCCATGGCCAAGAAGAAGAGGGAAGTCGAGGAAATATTGCGGAGCGTCATCGCGAGAACCGAGCGAGTCAGCGCATCCGATGACCGCAACACAATGCTCCGCGTTTTGCCATGTGAGCTATCCGTGACGGAGGACGATGTGCGCAGTTTCGTTTCGGTGGATGCGCTCGCCGCGAAACTCAAGGACATCGCCAGTCCAATCGAGTATTGCAAATCAGCCGCATTTCCCCTTTCCTTCCTTGAGGGATATGAATTGCAGCGAAAGGCGCACCAAGAGTTTGCGAGGGGAAACAAGGAAATTCAAAGCGCCCTTCTAGGCAACGCAGGCGCATTTCTACCCTTTGAGGCAATGGATCGGTATGAACCCCTCGGCTCCCCAAATGCGAAAGTCGGGTATCTCCTGGACGAGGCCTTGCGGGGCGGGGGTAAGGATCTCCTGTGGATTCCACCGTCCATGCCTTATTATCCATTTGAGGGGGCTTTTCAGAAACAAGACGGGTTCTCCAAGATCCTCGTTTTCTCGTCCTGGGTGATGGTCCCGAGAATGATTGCCGCGATTTCATCGTACGAATGCGAGCGCCTAACAATCGGCGACAAAGCCGCACGCGCGAAGACGGACGAGAGATCGGACCGCAGGTATTTCCAAACTGGTTCCGAGCGCCACCCCCGTGCTCGATTGCAACTTCGGGTTGAGAACAACCACCTGAGCACCCTTTCCCAGTATGCCCTTCAGTATCCATGCATTTCGCTGTCGGAAATTTGGGATCCGTTTGCGCAGCAAGATGCGACGCTTGGAGAGCAGATCGCAGGCCTGACAGCACAAATTCAGACGCTTATCTCTGGAATACCCATTGACACCTACATCACGGATCGATCGAAGAACGCGGATGATCGGTGGCCTTTGATCTACATGCTCTTGCTGGACAAGAGAGGAAAAAGAGACCAGATACGCGAGATCTCCGCACTTGAGATATCCCATTGGGGTGAGTTCGACGACGAATCTGAGGATTCGGCCTCGCTCGAATATTTCGAGCGAGTCTTTGGGCAGATCCTCTTTGCCGATACCTCGCGAATGGTCCTACGGGAACTGAAACTGGGTCGACCGTCCACGGAGGTGGCCCAACATCTAGCCTTACTAACCATCGGCTCTCCGGCCATATGTGCAATGCGAATGCTCGATGCATACTCAGATGACCGAGATATTCCCTTTGTCGGAGCTTTCCGGATAGCCGAACGTTTCCGTCGCTTCTTTAATACGCCAGAAGCCACAGCGGTCGTCGACAAGCACTCAAGATTCGACGTGTACTGGAAGAACGTCGCTTGGTATTGTGCCTCGGGGAATGCCCAGGCCATGCTGGATGAGTTTGCACATACTCTGATCGATTACAGGGGGCTCTGGAAACTAAACCGCAAAGAGAAACTGCAAAGTCTGATTTCGCACATTGCGGACGACGTCGGGTTGCGAACCGTATCGGTGACAGCGCACACGCATGAGACCTTCCTCAAGGGAATACCTCCGGCTCGCCGCCTGCGCTGTCACTTTGGCGTCGCACTGAATCAGTCGCTCGAAAGCGATCAAGAAGTGGCCCGTGCGGACAAAGTCCGGGACGCATTCAATTCTCCATTCCGACCCTTCATTCTGGCGACGACGTCGATCGGCCAAGAGGGCCTGGATTTTCATCTCTACTGTCGGAAGTTGATACACTGGAATCTTCCCGCGAACCCTGTCGATCTTGAACAACGAGAGGGGCGCATTAATCGCTTCAAGAATATCGCTGTTAGGGCAAATGTGGCGTCCAAATACAGAGCGAGTTTGGCCTCTGTGAACTGCGCAACCATATGGGATCAGCTCTTTGCACACGCCGCGAGAGCCGAGAAGGGTGAGAAGTCCGATCTGGTCCCATTCTGGCACGTCGAACCCGTTAGCATTTTCCTCGAACGCCAAGTACCCCTCATACCCTACAGCAAGGATGTGCGC
>CAZUJO010000479.1:0-3071 GCA_964619995.1 uncultured Leptospiraceae bacterium | reverse complement strand
CTCCTGTTTCTCCCTCCTGCGAAATCGCCCAATGCGCGCCGCCTGGTGAATGATGCGGTCTCGCTCTGGCAGCCGTATCGAACCTCGGTTTCGCGGATTCTCGATGCCGGCCCGGCGGCGGATCTTTCCCTGGTCCGAGAGGCAGTCGGCTTTGCTTCGCAGCGAAATGTCCGACTTCTCGAAGACATGAACCAGCTCACGACGGAACTGGAAAAACAGACTCAGAAAGAAGCCTCAGAAATTCGCATTTACCAGGCGTCCGCATTTATCCTGGCTCTGCTGAACTTCCTCTGGGCATTTCGCCTGTACTGGGGCCGGATCCGTGAATTCGGAAAGAGCCACAACCTCCTGGATGAAATGATCAACAAGATCTCGGCGAGCGTTCTGGTGCTCGATGTGAGGGATCATATTCTCAAGGCGAATCACACTGCGGAAACGGTCTTTGGCTATTCGCGCGAAGAGTTTTTTCAGCTAAAACTCGACGATTTGATCACAGGTCACGATTCTTCGCTTACGGGACACAGGAAGGACGGCACAACCTTTCTTGCCTCGATCCAGCGAAGCGACGCAGTCCTCAACGATCAGCGATTTTCCGTGGTGACGCTGCTCGATGTGACGAGCCAGCGCAAAACCGAGGAACACCTTTCCAGTCTGGCCTACCATGATCTGCTCACGCGGCTTCCGAACCGGCTGCTGTTCAGCGACCGCCTTGAAATGGAGCTCGCTCACGCCCAGAGGCGCGGTTCCGCAGTGGCCGTCATGTTCGTCGACCTCGATCGTTTCAAACCGGTCAATGACACGCATGGCCATGAAATCGGAGACTATTTGCTGCAGGATGCGGCCGTCCGTTTGCGGCGATGCCTGCGCGAAACAGACACGGTCGCGCGGCGCGGCGGCGACGAATTCACGGTGATTGCCACCGACGTGGGCGGACGCGAACATGCTGCGACGATTGCGAACGTGATCCTGAGTCAGATCGCCCGGCCGTTTCATGTGCAGGGAATAACTTTGCAGATCAGCTGCAGCATTGGTATCAGCATGTTTCCGGACGACGGTTCAGATCCCCAGCTTCTCGTGCGCTGCGCCGACGAAGCGATGTACGAAGCGAAGCAAGCGGGCCGCAATACCTTCAAATTCTACAGCTGATACGGATCGGCCGGCTTCCGATAGATGAATCTGTGCCGGTCTGGATGGTGAATTCGCAGATAATCCTCAAACTCGCCCAGCTTGAACCCGCAGGGATACCGGTCCCGGCCCCAGAAGTGCAGGGGCTCGCCCAGCACAACCCAGGGAATTCCAACGCGCCTGTGGTATTTCAGCACCAGAAGCTCCATCTCCGACACGCCGATGTAGGCGTTCGCTTCTTGATCGAAGTCAGCCGTCAGGCCGCGCAGCAGATAATCAAAAACAAAGATCGACTTCGTCTTCGCAAACCCCAGGCGCTCAAGCGCATGCTTATCCACGGCGGTCCGCCAGCCGTTGAACAGAAACCGGATTCCCTGTGCGCTCATCGCTTCGATAATCTTTGCGTCGGTCAGGCCAAATCGCGCTTCAATCGGGAGCTGAAACGCATCGCTCTCGATGTTTTTGAGAACGAGCCCCCAGGTACCTACCAGGTTTCCTTCGCCGTCCGTGATCCCGCAGAGCTTTGTGCGCCGGTAATAGGCCTCGCTCGAAGCTTCGATCTCCGCAAGACTGAACGGGATTGAGCCGTTCTCAACAAAAGCCTCGCTGTATACCCTGTAAATGAATCGATTGAAATCATCGAACCGGTCCGTCCCGAGATACCAGAGCTGAAGGCCGTCGATTTCCTCGACGAAGGTCGATTCTGAAGCCCCGCCCGTAACATCCGTCCGCGCAGCCGTCTGTGTCCTCTCCATAAGTCCTCCCGGCGGCGCCGCATTGCGCGCCGACTTTATATACCGACCAGTATGTAAAGTCGGCGTGGAGAGCTCAAGAAAAAACAGGGCGATTCCGGAAATGCTTGCATTGCGGCCGCTTTTGCGGACGGGATTGTTTATGAAGAAAATCGGACGCCCTTCTACCGGAATCAGAGAGCGGCTTCTTGATCGAGCGTTTGCCCTGTTTTACAGCCAGGGGTTTGCGGCCACAGGAATCGCCCAGATCGCGGAGGAGGCACGCACCACGAAGGCCAGCTTCTACCAGCACTTCTCATCAAAGGACGAACTCGCAAGCGCCTACATCGATCACTACGGCAATTATTTGCTCGGGCGCGTGCAGAAGCTTGCGCAGCGGTATCCGGATCCGGCGCAGTTTTTTCCTGCGTGGGTGCGCTTGATCCGCACAGACATACGCCTCGTCCGAAACTTCAGCGGATGTCCGATCGTAGTGATGGCGGATCACACAGACCTGTCGAACACCGAGCGCAGGGGACTGATTCGCGAAATGGCGGCGCGCTGGCTGAAGGAAATGGCGGCCTACCTGCGGCGCGCGAAAGAGCTCGGCCACATTCCGGACCGCATCGTGGCCGACAGAGCGGCCCGGCGGGTTTTGAATTCATATGAAGGGGCGATTGCGATGTGGAAACTCACGGGCGACCTCCGGCACATTTCTGACGTGGAAGAGCAATTCCTCTCCGCCGCGGGCCTGGACCGGACAAGGGGATAGGTGTCAGCCGGGATGCTCTCGACAGAACGTTAGGCGGCATTGATCGGTGTTCGCTCGTCCTGAATTATGTCACATTACGACCAGACCCGCCTGTCGCTGCGGGACGTTCGCAAAAACGAAAAAAATTCCCAGGTTTATGTCGGATTCTACTTGCTTCGCGCACAAATCTGTGCGATACTACGAATTACCAAAGAGAGGGGCTCTCCGAGGTGCCTGAAGTTTTCGAAAAAAAATTTCAGGGGAACGGGAAAATTTTTTCCATTTGTGTTTGACACACAGCCAACCTTGGAAAACAGTGGCCCCTCACCCGAGCAAAACTCGGGCTTGCGAAACCCGAAAGGCAATCGCAAGAATCTGGATCTTTAACAGCTGAACAGATGCGGACTCCGTTCGATCAGAATGGAGCATAGATCTTTATACGAGGAGAAATCCTCGAGACAGTG
>CAZUJO010000478.1:0-3072 GCA_964619995.1 uncultured Leptospiraceae bacterium | reverse complement strand
CCTGTATGCAACCTTTCATCGCGCCCGGTTTCAATCTACCCCTCGCCTGGACAGCGGACCTGTTGTTCCCCCTGCTGATCAAGGCAGTCCAGAATATCGACGACGTTGAGGTTCGCCCCGAAGACAAAGAGATGCTTCGCACGCTTCGCAAGGATCGCCTGATCTTCTTCACGAATCATCCGACCACGGCAGAACCTCCGATTGCATACTACATCGGAAACTTGATGGGCGCGCGATTCCGTTACATGGCATCGCGGCAGGTGTTTGACTGGTCATTCGGAATGACGGGCAAGATCATCTCGAATCTCGGAGCATTCTCTGTGATTGCAGGCATCAGCGACCGGGATTCTCTCAAGACCGCGCGCGCTTCGCTTGCAGAGCCGGGCGGAAAGCTCGTTCTGTTTCCTGAAGGTGAGCCCACGAGCGGTGAAAACGACAGCCTTATGCCTTTCCAGGCGGGACTTGCGCAGCTCGGTTTCTGGGCGCTCGAAGATGCGCGAAAGGCAGATCCGAAAGCAGACATCACCGTTCTTCCAGGATTTATCAAATACATCTACAAAGGCACGCCGGCCGAGCTGCAGGAGCATCTTGAAGACAGCATGGCAGCGCTGGAAAACAAACTCGGCGAAAATCCCGGAGGAAGAAATCTTCTCCGTCGATTCCTCCATTTCGGCAAAGTTCTGATGGAGCGCGCGGAAAGCCAGTACGGGATTGAGGTTTCGCCGGAGAAGGATTTCGACTATCGCATAGGACGCATTCGTCACACGATCCTGGACAACATCGCGGACAAATTTAATGTAAAGAACTTCGACCGCAAAGCGGATGCGATCATCAAGCTCCGCCAGCTCTTCGCTCTTATGGAAATGATTTCGATCGGCTACCCCGATCCGAATCTCCCGAAAGTAAGCAAGGAAGAACTGGAGTGGGCCCATCGCGAATGCGTCAAGGCCTTCGACTTCATCGTAATTAAGAAGGACTACCTCGTTTCCAATCCAACGCCGGAACGATTCTATGAGTGGCTGGCACGATTCGAGTCGTACGTTTACGGGAAAACACCGCGCGCCCTGGGCGGTGAACCGCCTCCGCGTGCGCGCAAGGCTGTCGTCCGCTTTGCAAAACCCTTCAAACTTTCGGAATTCGCTCCTGCGGAACGAAAGGCGAAAAAGACCGCCCTCGATGAACTCCTGAAGAAACTCCGCCGCGACATGCAGGAGATGCTCGACGAATCACAGAGCCTCACGCGTCCGCTCTTCAAACCGGGCGATATTGGCGGCGAGTAAGAAGAAAGCAGCTCCGCCCCGGCCCGACAGGAAGACCGGAGCGGAGTATTCATTTAAAGCGGAACTCTGGCTCTATCAGGGCAAAGGCGCCTGGCACTTCATTACTCTTCCCAAAAAGACGGCCCGCGAAATCCATTCAAACCACGGGCACAACCGCCGCGGATGGGGCTCTCTTCCAGTCGTCGCAAGCATTGGACAAACAACCTGGAAAACATCCATCTTTGCGGATCAGAAGAGAGATTCGTTTCTCCTGCCGGTGAAGGCAGACGTGCGGAAGAAAGAGGGAGTCTCAGCAGGCCAGAAAGTGAACGTGGTGCTTAAAATGCAGGCATAGGGCGCCTGACGTTAGACCTTCCCAAAATACAGCTTGCCGCGGACCGTTAGTCGGCAAACATAACCGTTCCCTGTTATGCGATCGTTGCAATCATTACACGCCCTTCCCTTGCTGCTCCTGGCTGTGATTTCCTGCAGCCGAATGGACGGCCAGGCCCGGGCAGGACAGATCTCTCTGGCCGCCGTAGATTTGCAGCGGCAAACCATCGATCTCACGGGAGAATGGGAGTTCTACTGGAAGAAATTTTTGACAGAGAGCGGCAAAGAACCGCAGTTTGCCGCGATTGGAAGAACCTGGCAGAGCGATGCGGCAGCTCCGGGCCAGGGTTTTGCCACTTATGTTCTGACCGTTCGACCCGCCGCGGCCGCGGAGCTTGCTCTACACTTTCACGACCTTTCGAGCAGCTACCGTGTCTTCATTGACGGGGTCGAGCGGCTCGCCGTTGGCCGCGTGAGCGAAACTCCTTCCGGGTTTGAACCCGCGTGGAAAGCGGGAACCATCTTTTTTCGTGCAAAACCGGAAGGGACTCAAATCGCGGTTCAGATCGCAAATTTCTCATATTACAAAGGCGGGTTCTGGAAAGCGCCTTACATCGGCTCGCCGGAAGCCGTTATGCGCCGTCACACAGGCGAAGCAGCGGAGTCTGCCTTCCTGGCCGGCTCCATTCTGATCATGGCTCTTTTCTTCTTCTCGTTCTATCTGCTCAGAAGGCGGGATGTGCCGGCTTTCTACTTCGCTTTGTTCTGTCTCATCACAGCTTTGCGTACGCTGCTGATTGATACACGGCTGCTTTACAGTCTCTTCGAGGGCGTCCCCTGGCGGACCTGGGTGGCCGCCGAGTTCGTTACGACTTACGGTGGATTCGCGCCGTTTATCATGTTCATGCACACTCTGTACCGCGGCCTGTTTTCAAAGCTGGTTGTTTATTCTTATGTTTTCACGGCGCTGGCCTTCTCGGCTCTTTTTGCGGTCCTGCCGCCGTCTCTGTACGGCGCGTTCCACGTTTACATTCAAACGGCAAGCATTGTGATCGGTATCTATTTCATTTTCATCCTTGCATTCAAAGGACTTCGCAAGGACGTAAGCGCTGGATTCAGCCTCGCCGGATTCGCTTTCCTCGTGCTCACGGGCGTGAACGATTTCTTGATCAGCAGAGAAGTGATTCATTCTGTGAGCCTCCTGCCGCTCGGGCTGTTTGGATTTGTTCTGTCCAAGTCATTTGTCATGTCCCATCGTCATTGTAGCTCTCTCAGTAGAGAAGAGACTGCATACGCAGAGATCGCCACAATGTCCTTGTTGGCAACATACACGCGACCGCTGCTGTTGCTGCTTCCATATCGGTCATAGTAGCTCGACGACACTGGGTACTGCGAGAACACACCAACACCCTTCGAGTCAAACAAATCGTAGATCGTGCAGTTGATGATGGCCGCACTGTCAAGCGTGGCAGTGCCTTGC
>CAZUJO010000477.1:0-3075 GCA_964619995.1 uncultured Leptospiraceae bacterium | reverse complement strand
GCTCTGGGATTATGCTCTCACGGACCCGGTTGTGCCCCCTTATTTTAGGATTTACATGGATTTCTATTTTCCGGGAATACTGGATTCGGAACCGATTCCCGGATACAAGGTAAAGCCTGATTGATGCGCACACTGTCCCTGTTCATTTTCACAGTCCGGCTTTTGATTATCTCCGTATTCGTTTACCACGGAACGAGGCTTCTTCCAGCCCCGCGAAGATCGGCGATCCGCAACCGAGTCACGCTCTGGTCGGCAAAAAAGATCGCCCGATTCTTTCTCGAGATGGGCGGCATCTACATTAAGGCTGCTCAGTTTCTTTCCACCGTGAGTAATCTGTTTGATTCGGAATTCACCGAAGTTTTTGCCAGCGTTCAGGACAAAGTCAGTCCGCGGCCGTACTCGCAGGTGCGGTATCGCTTTCTGCATGAGTTCGGCGTAGAACCGGAATCGCTTTTTCAAGAATTTGACCGGACCGCAATCGCGGCCGCATCCCTGGGTCAGGTGCACCTGGCGCGAACGAAAGACGGCAGAAAAGTGGCCGTGAAATTTCTGCATCCTGGCATTGAGTCACAGATCCGCCAGGACATCCGCGCGCTGAAGCTCGCCATGAACCTGATCCTCTGGGTGTATCCGTATCTGGATTTCCGTCCGCACCTGTACGAATTCAGCACGATGACTCTGACGGAAATCGATTATGAAAACGAAGCAGAGAACATGCGCCGAATCCGCGACAATTTCGCAAACGATCCGCGCGTGGTTGTGCCTGCAGTCGTCGACGAACTTTCGGGAAGCACGGTTCTAACTACGGAATACCTGGAAGGCATCAACATCTCTGACATCGAGGCAATTGATGCGGCGGGCATCAAACGGCGCGAAGCGGCCGAGCTTCTTGTGGAAACCTACGTTCGCATGATCTTCGACGACCGCTTCTATCACGCAGACCCGCATTCGGGAAATTTGTTTCTGATTCCTGCAGATGGTGTGCGGCCGCTTCGCATCGGCCTTGTGGACTTTGGAGCCACGCAGAGCATTCCCGAACGGATGTTCAATGTCTTCGAACGAATTTTTGAGATTCTCAGGCGCCGCGACATCCCTGGATTCGTCGATCTCGCGCTGGAAACGGGAATGCTTTCGCCGGACGCAGACGCAGAGGTCTATGCGAACCTGGCCGAGATCATGTACGCGCGTTACGGCTCTTTCAAGATTGAAAACTTCTATAAGATCAATCCGGTTCGATTTGGACGCATGATCAAGATGCGCGACTTAAACGCAGTCGGCATGCGCTTGCGCGACATCATCTCGGAAGTCCGGCTTCCGAGACGTTACATCTATTTCGGCCGCGCGGTCGCTCTTATCCTGTCGCTTGCGATTCGTCTCGACGACCGCGTAAATGTGTTCATGACGGCCATGCCGCATCTTGAGCGCTACCTGCGTTCAAAACAAAAAAGTCCCCTCTGGTACATGCGCGGAAAGAACTGGCAGACTGCGATCAAGAATATTCTGTCCGACCGGCGCCTGGAAGCATTTCGTCCGCTGCATCATCCGCGAGAACCGGAGAAGGTCAAGAATCCAACAGCGCAGGAGGCCATGCTTGCAATCCTCGCTGCGCTCTCAGGATACGCAGCGCTCGATCTGTTTCAATCGGGCCAGAAAGATGTCGCGACGATGGCCGTGAGCGTATGCGGGGTTTTCGCAGTCCTGTTTCTGTATAGAATCTTTAAAGACTGACTCGCCGGGACTGCGAAAAAGCGGCAGAGAATCTGCTTGCAGGTGGATGCGCTTCGTCCAAAAGCATGCATGAAGCGATTCTTCATTCCGCCCGATTTCAATCTTGCCGCAGCCTGGTTCGCAGACGCGGCCCTGCCCGTCAGCCTGAAGACCTACCAGAATATTGACGAAATTGAAATCACTTCCCGGGACCGGGAAATGCTGCGGAGCCTGCGGCAGAATCGGTTGCTTTTCTTTACAAATCATCCCAGCCAGGCAGAGCCGATGATCGCCTATCACGTGGCGAACGTCATGGGCAGCCGCTTCCATTACATGGCAACACGCCGCGCATTCGATTTCCTTTTCGGAGCCGTCGGCAAGCTTTTCCAGAGCGTCGGCGCGTACTCAATTCTTCCGGGCGTCGCAGACCGCGATTCCATGCGCATGACGCGCCAGATCCTGGCTGCGAAAGGCGGCAAGCTCGCGATCTTCCCGGAAGGCGAGCCCATGTGCGGCGAAAACGACAGCCTCATGCCGTTCCAGCCAGGATTCCTGAAACTCGGATTTGCCGCGCTGCAAGACGCGCGCAAAACGGACCCGTCCGCTGACATTACAGTGCTGCCCGGCTTCATCAAGTACGTGATCAAAACGCCGCGCGAAGAGATCATCGAGCACCTTACGCGTTCGGTCGGGCTCATTGAAAGACGGCTCGGCCTCGAAGCGGGTCAGAGAAATCTTCTGCGCCAGTTTCTCATGGTCGGCCGTGTGCTTCTCGAAAAATCAGAAAAGGAATACGGCATCACGCCGGCTCCGGAAGCTGATTTTGATTTTAGAATCGGCAAGCTGCGCCACACGATTCTCGACGGCGTGGCCGATCTCATGAAACTCAAACATTACAACCGGAACGCCGACGCGATTCACAAGCTGCGCCATCTCACAAGCGTCATTGAACTGATCGAAGTCGGATACGAATCTCCGGAGCTCCCCGTTCTTTCGAGCGAAGAGCTTGCGCGCGCAAACCGCGAATGCATCAAAGCATACGACTTCATTGTGATCAAGCGCGACTATCTGGTCAGCAGACCGACCCCTGAGCGGTTCTATGAGTGGCTGCAGCGATTTGAATCCCTCGCGCTCGGCCGCACGCCCCGTGCGCTCGGCGGAGAGCCGCATCCTTTGCCGCGAAAGGCCGTCCTCTCCTTCGCAGAACCCTTCAGCCTGGGCGCGCATTACGATAATTTCATGAAAGGCAAAGGCGAGTACGTCGAACGCCTCACGCAGGAAATCCGCGGGAAGATGCAGGAGCTCCTGGACCGGTCGACCTCGCTGACCTATACCGAACTCAACAGCCGCGCCAACCGGCTGGCGCAC
>CAZUJO010000476.1:0-3089 GCA_964619995.1 uncultured Leptospiraceae bacterium | reverse complement strand
CTCCAGGATCGGTTAACACCTATGCCGCGTCATCCTTGATGAATGCGATCGAATACGCCGCTAGCCTTGATCGCTTCTTCGTCTCGGTTAACGCGAGCACAACTCCATTTCGAGACTATCTCACGCAGTACCGAACAGATGGCGGCCAGATTGATCGCGTTACGTTCGGCGATTTCAGGCAGTTGAATCAATCGCTTGCGGATTCGAACGTGACCGTCCGGCCAGATAAGGCCGGCCTTGCCCTCTCTGTGTGGGCTGAAAACGGAATGGTGTACGCGGCCCAGATCGGAACTACCGCGGCTACGAACCTCGTTTTTGCGCTTCCAATGGGCGCAGACTGGGATTTCGCCGCAACTACCAACGCGCGCATTATCTTCCCGGTCATGGCTCTGAGTGGCGTTGACAAGATGGTTCAATTCATGTCTGCGCACGAAGAGCTCCTGGGCAGTTCTGCTCTGGGATCAGAGACAGAGGGGATGCGCTGGTATTACAGGACTGCTGGGATCTCTGATAACTCTGGGTCATGGACAGCAATGGGTGATGCTGAAGATCTTTCGTCCCTCGGCTCCATCTCGCAGATCCAGTTCATGGCGGAATTCCGCTGCATTGGCACGACTCAGATCCCGAACCGAATCATGGCCATTGCCGCCATCTACGATGATATTTCAACCGACTCCCACTATCAGTTTTCAGCAGGGAAGACAGATCTCGCAAATAAGCGCTTCGCATGGCGGCACTCGCTGACATTCGGTGGATCTGTTCCGGCGTTGCGCGTGCGCCTATACGACGCAACCACTGCCGGGCTCCTGGTGGATGACAACACCGCGAGTTCTTCCGGGACATGGGAGAGATCAACGGACGGCACCAGCTGGTCCGCCTGGACGAATGCGGACAAGTCGAATGAGACCACATACGTCCGGTATACGCCCGCATCCCTGGCGGATTCGATCAAGGTACAGGCTGTCCTGACGCTGAACTGAGATGGCGGAAATTGATGACGCACTCATCCCCGCAGGGGATACTCAGAACGAGTCCGAATTCGACCGAGGAATGATCGCGGGCGCTCTTCCGGATGTTCTCGTGCGCGAACAGGTAACCGTAGAGATTCCCTACACGACCGGAGGATATCCGCGATCGAGGTTGATTTCCAATGCGTAAGCTCAAACAGTCAACAGCACACAATGTGATGGTCCTCCTTGTATCGAGCACTGATCACGTGAGCCCGGTCACTGGCGCAACTCTCGCGATCTCCGCCAGCAAAGACGGCGCTGCGTTTGCATCGATCTCACCCACAGTCACGGAACGTGGGAACGGCTGGTACAGTCTGGCTCTGACAACTGCGCATTCGGACACGCTCGGTGATCTGGCTCTGCATATTTCCGCTTCTGGCGCTGACCCGCTGGACATGGTCCTGCTCGTCGAGGGTGGATCTACCGATGCAGACGTATCCAGCAGGCTTGCATCAGGAAGCTATTCAGCACCGCCATCTGCCGCGTCGATCCGTTCAGAAATGGACGCAAATTCGACGAAGTTGGCCCATCTCGACGCGGACGTTTCAACACGCCTGCCAACGTCCTCCTATTCAGCCCCTCCCAGTGCATCCTCGATCAGAACCGAGATGGATACGAACTCTACCAAGCTGGCGAATCTCGATACGACAGTTTCGAGCCGTCTCGCGGCGGCCTCCTATTCCGCTCCCCCCTCAGCGGCCGCTGTGCGCGCAGAAATCGATGCGAACTCCACAAAGCTCGATGCCACCGTATCCAGCCGCCTGGCGGCTGGCAGCTATGTAGCGCCCGACAATGCCGACATTGCCGCCATCAAGGCAAAAACGGACTTGCTCCCTGTGGATCCTGCTGGTGTCAGCGATATTCCCCTTGCATCTGAAATTCGTCAGGAGATCGACGCCAACTCAACGAAGCTGGACGCGCCGGTATCATCGCGCATGGCTTCTTTCTCTTACACTGCGCCGGACAACTCCGGAATCTCCGCCATCAAAGCGAAGACTGATAATCTGCCTGCAGATCCTGCAAGCCAGTCTTCCGTTGCAACGCTGATTTCCGCGATCTCTCCTGCAGTCTGGGCCGAGGTTATCGAAGGCGGTCTCACTGCGCAGGATGTTTCGCGCATTCTCCTCGCGGTCGCAGCCGGGAAGCTCACGATCTCTGGATCCACAGTCTCATTCCGCGATCAGGCGGACTCCAAAGACCGGGTGACTGCAACAGTCATTGGTTCGGCCAGAACCGTCGTATCCGTAGACCCTGCATGAACTATCAGCCAGCGATTGACCCGCGCAGGCCGGAGCAGGGATTCACGGCCAAGCAGAAAGAGGGCTGGGCCATTCTTTGCAACCCTGAGAAGAAGTTCACGATGTTTTACGGTGGCTCGCGCTCCGGGAAAACTACGGAGGCGGTCTATTTTGCGCGCATGCGCTGCATCTTCTACCCTGGGTCACGCCACCTGGTAGCGCGCTACTCATTCGCGAACGCAAAGAAAACTATCTGGCTACAGACCATGCTCCCACAGTTCCGCCAGGACCGGGATGCCGGATTGTGCAAGATCCAGCACCAGGAGGGCATCGTCACGTATCGGAATGGATCGATGGTCATTCTCGGAGGCCTTGAGCCATCGCGGATAGACTCGATCCTGGCCGCTGAATACGGCACGATCTTTGTGACCGAGGCGAACGAGAACAAGTTCGAGGACATCGAAAAGCTCTTCTCTCGCCTCAATGATACGTCGCAGCATATTCAGGACAAACGCCAGATCCGCCCGAAATTCATCTGCGACCTGAATCCTACGGTGGAACGCAACTGGACGAACATCCTATTCCGCAGGGGAATTGACCCGATCAGCGTAAAGGCCAGAAACAACTACCATGAGTTCGCGTATCTGCACTTTCGGCCGGAGGATAACGCGGAGAACCTAGCGCCCGGCTACATTGAATCACTCAAATCGCTCAGCCCAGCGAACCGCCAGCGCTTTTACGAGGGAGAGTTCGGGGCGTACGATGGCCTGGTCTTCCAGATCGATGAGGATCTCCACGTGGTTGACGATTTCGAAATACCTCCCGACTGGATGCGGGCCAG
>CAZUJO010000475.1:0-3090 GCA_964619995.1 uncultured Leptospiraceae bacterium | reverse complement strand
GCGAATCGCCTTTGAGTTCTGCTACTGCGAGTACTGCCATTGTATTCTACCTCTTGCCTCAGATGACTTTCGCTTCTTCGCGAAGCGCTTTGACCAGGTCCTTTGCCTTCGTTTCCGGCGCATCGCCTTCGAGGATGCGGCCTGGCGGACGAGGAGGCGGAAGTTCCAGAGAAACAATTTCCACTTTTGCAAATCCACTGCCAAGGGAATCGACAGGCTTCACATCCACCTGCTTCTTCTTGGCCGCCATGATGCCTTTCAGGGAAGGATAGCGGGGCTCGTTAAGACCCTTCGCTGCGGTAATGACAACCGGAGTCGGGGCTTCCATGACTGCTGTGCCGCCTTCCACTTCGCGCTTCACAACTACTTTGTTTCCTTCAACTTTCAGTTCGATTGCATTGTTGATGTTCGCGGCACCGATTGCCTGTGCGATCATAGAAGGAACAACGGATGACTGTGAGTCGATCGCTACGTGGCCGGTAAGAATGAGGTCCGGCTTTTCCGCTTCGACATACTTCGCGAGCACAGAGCCTGCGTAGCCGATGTCGAGAACGTTGTAGGAGTCGTCCTTGATGTGCACTGCCTGATCTGCTCCCAGAGCGTAAGCGGTGCGAAGCGCTTCCACGACGCGGTCCGGGCCGAGCGATGCGGCAACAACAGTTCCGCCTGTCTTTTCTTTGAGTCGGAGGGCTTCTTCGAGCGCATGCTCATCAAAAGGAGAAACGATCCATTTGATGCCTGCATCTACGATTCCTGCGCCCGAAACTTTGATGCTGGTTTCGGTGTCTGGAACCTGTTTGATGAGTACGAGTATCTTCATGAGGATCTCCAGGAGAGAAAACTTGGATACTACGACTTTTTGAAGACCGGGGGGTCCGGTCAATGACTTTACGTCTGGTCTTCCGCGTCCGTGTCGCCGGGAAACAAGCGTTGAAACAGCTGCATGCTCCAGACGATGGAAAGGATCACGACAAGAAAGTTCGCATCTGTCTTGAGATAGAAGGAAAGTCCGCAGAAGAGAGGTAGCAGGTGCACCAGAGTGTAGTGTATGCCGGCGAAGACGGACAATCGGTCTGCCTGGCCGGATACCAGCTTTCGCAGAAGGCCCTTATAGAAGTGGACGATGCCGGCGCTCTTTTCGTCCACGCTCGTCAGTGAGTGGACATAAGTCTGGCGAAGCACGATCGTCAGGTAGACGCACGCCGCGAGGCCGAGAATGGCGAGCACAAGAAAGGAAATCGAGATCTGCACTGGAAAACAAAAAATTGTTTATGGGACAGTGCAAGGAAAACTTTTCAGACTATGGAAATATCGCTGACGCCAGACTCATCCCTGTTTGATCCCACACCCGCACACCGGGAGCTGCGCGAGGTTGCGCGAAAATTCAGCGAAGGGCCGCTCCGCGAACAAGCGCGTCACGGCGACGAATCTGAGAAATTCAACATAGACCTGTTTCGTCGTCTGGGCGGAGAGCTCGGCCTGCTCGGGTTGACCGTTCCGGAAGCATACGGCGGATCTGATATGGGTCCTGTGGCGGAAGTGATTCTGCACGAAGAACTCTCAAAGAGCGATCCTGCGTTCACGCTCAGCGTTCTCGCCCACGAAATTCTCTTTGTAAACAACCTCTGCGTCAACGGAAACGATGCGCAGAAGAAGAAGTATCTGCCCGGCGTCATCTCTGCTGAAAAAATCGGCGGCATGTGCATGACGGAGCCTGGTGCGGGAACAGATGTGCTGAGTCTTTCAACGGTTGCCGTAAAAAAGGGCGACCGTTACGTGCTGAACGGATCGAAGGCCTGGATCACGAACGGGTACGAAGGGAATTATTTTCTGGTCTACGCGAAGATGGACAATCCTTCGCACAAAGCCGTCACAAAGTTCATCGTCGAGTCCTCCTATCCGGGGTTTCGCGTCGGCAAGAAAGAAGAAAAGATGGGCATGCGCGCGTCGAGCACGGCCGTTCTCACCTTTGAGGACATGGAAGTGCCCGCAGAGAATCTCGTCGGCGAGGAAAACCGAGGGCTTGTTTCTATGATGCGCAACCTGGAGATCGAACGGATTGCTCTCGCCGCGCAGTCGCTCGGCATCGCGGAGCGCTGCATTGAAATCATGGCTCAGTACGCAGTCCGGGACCGCATGGCATTCGGAAAACATCTGATTGAGCACGGCCAAATCCAGCGTCTGGTTTCTGAGAGCTATGCTGACTGGATGGCCGCGCGCTGCCTTGTTTATCACACGGCCGGGCGCCTGTCGCCTAACGTTCGCAATTCTACTGCCGCGGCCGCGGCGAAGCTCGTCGCGACGCAGATGGCGGAACGCGTCGGTCGCAATGCGATTCAGGTTCTCGGAGGCAACGGGTACAGCCGTGAATATCCGGTAGAGCGCCTTTATCGGGACGCAGTTCTTTTGAGCATTGGCGGAGGAACCAACGAAGCGATGCAGAAGAACATTGCAAACGATCTCATGAAGATGTTCGCTGCAAAATAAATCTGCGCGAAATCTTCGCGAGTGCGTTCAGGTTTGGGCTGCGGTCAAGTTTGCGCGCGCGAAGCTGCGTAATTGGCCATTGCGTCGCGCTTAACGACAAAACCGATTTTGGTTCGGTCGGGATAGAAGACAGGCTTCAGCGGATGTTTTTCATGCGTGAGCCTTCCGAGGATGGTCAGAATTAAGTTAATCCCGAGGCCTGCTCCTTCGCGGTGCGGGTCGTCCATCAGATCGGCCAGATTCTCTCCAAACATTGTGTAGTTCAGGCGCTGCAGGAGCCTCAGTTTCTCCGGGCGCGAGATCGTGGTGTAGTTCGTAGTCCAGCAGGCAATGTTCGCTTCCGTGGAGCGGAAATGAATGTCGAAGTATTTATCTTCGGCTGCCGCGAGTTTGCTCAGGTTGTCGTCGCCGTGTTCCTCAAGTTCTGTGCGAAACATTTCGGCGAATTTCGAGTATTCGATCTTCGGGTCAACGCCCGCTGGCTTTGCGACGTGTCGCTCGAAAAGCACTTTGTACGTGGCCTTCGACGCGTTGATTGCCATTTCATTCAGGCAGGTATATACTTCAGAAGACAGTCCGCTCAGGTTCTGCTTCATCAAAAGG
>CAZUJO010000474.1:0-3093 GCA_964619995.1 uncultured Leptospiraceae bacterium | reverse complement strand
GGTTGATGCAAATCCATGCATCTTCTCGTGGTCGGCAAGAATTTCCGAAACAGCGGCGCCGGCTGCCGTCTGATGAATGGCTCCGGCTACTGTCGTAAGAAATACAAGTCCCATGAGCGGGTAAAAGCCGATCCGTACCGTGACTGCCCAGGCCACGACAGCGAAGGCCGCGGCGCGAAACAAAAGCGAGCACTTCATCAGGAAGACAGGAGAGATTCGGTCGGACAATTCCCCTCCCACATACTGAAAAAGAGCTCGAACCAGTCCGAGGACGCCGAAGGCAGCGCCCGTTTCAGCAATGGAGACACCGAGAACCTTGTGGCAGTATATGGAAATAAACGGAAATGAGATTGCGAATCCGAAAGTTCCGGCGAAGTGATTTAGTGCAAGAGCGCGCAATTCAGGCCAATTCTCCACCGGCCGCAGACGCCGCATCCAGGATTTCCCAGTTTTCTCTCCGCGATTTTCCGATTCTGGCAGGTCCGTTGTCGTTTCCTGGGCGTGCCCCGGGTGCGGCGTCTCGGTCTATCGGCCGGGAATGTTTTGGTACCAACGCTACGTAAAATGTAACCATCAACACTTTTCAACTAGAACTGGAACAAAAAGCTGAAATCAAGAAGAATCTAATTGACATTAACTCGGATGCAATGCGCCCAATGGGCCCATCCAACAGATCGCAAGGACTAATTAATATGCGTCTCTTAACCTTTCTGTGTCTCCCGATCCTCGCGCTTGCATCGTGCACGGGTCTCGGGATCAACACGCATACGGGTCAGAACTTGAACCCGGCTCCCGAGTACGGAAATCTGGCCGTGGTGACGGCCCGCGCCGGTGTGTTCTATCACCAGAATGGAGTTCCCGGTCCAAAAGGCAACGCGGCATCCGTGAAAACGGGCAAAGGCTGCAACTATTCCATCCTCTGGCTGGTAGCATTCGGCGATTCAAGCATTGATACAATCCGCGAGGACGCTGGAATTCGCAAAGTGGCCTCGGTCGATTACGACGAAACCGCAATTCTCGGTTTCTTCTTCCACAAGTTCTGCACTACGGTTTCAGGAGAATGATGATGAAGGCGCGGAAAATTCTTACCATAGCGGCCCTGTTTTTATCTGCAGCTCTTTCGAGTTGTGCGATCGGTCCTGTCAACGGTGTGCTTTTCACTCGGACTCGTTTCCCCGGACAGCTCAACAGCGCGGATGACGTGCCTCCAGCGAAGCAGGCGACGGGATGCATGCACGAAGTCCTCGGAACGGTTGCCTGGGGTGATGCGTCTGCCGGTTCCATTGCAATGGACAATCAAATTCAGAAGATTGCCATCATTGACCATTCCACGATGAGCATCCTTTCGGGTGTCTATTCAAACTTCTGCACAATTGTGACGGGGAATTGAGGTTAAAGCCATGCGAAAACTCTTATTGATCTTAATTCTGCCGGTCGGTCTCCTCGCCGGATGCATTAGTTCTCCGCTGCAGGGCTGGCTCGTCACCTACACAGCAAATCATTCGCCGCAGCTGGATAAAGGCTCCATCAGCTCCGCGAGTATCACAAAGAAGGGAGAATCCTGCTCCTGGGGTTCCTATCTCTGGAATGCTTTCTACTACGGGGGCGGCGGCAATGTGAAAGAGGCTGCGGATTCGGCCGGCATCAAGAAGGTCGCCGTTGTGGATCGCAGATCGTTCTCCATGCTTTTCCACTTCGTCTATCGCGAATGCGTGCTCGTTTACGGAGAATAAGATGTCGCGCTCAAGAGGAATCTTTGCAGCCTTACTGGCTCTCTTCAGTGTGACGATGGTTCATGCGGAATCAAATTCCGACTATGAGCTCTATCGCTATCAGAGACTGTTTGTTGACTTCGGGTATGGACTCGGGTCGCCGACGTCGAAGATTGCAGGCGGGCAACTGGGCAGTGCGGCTTTCACGATGGCGCTGGTAGACTCGTTTCAAACAACGTATCCAAACAATCGTCTTCTCGGGATCCTGTTTCTTGCGACGAAGGCGGGAAAGGAAGCTAAAGTCACGTCAGGCGGCGACTGGCGTCTCGGCGTAGAATACGCTGCCACCACCTGGTTTACATTTAACGTTGGAGCATCCCACATTTCCGGTGCAGTCCGGGGCGGTGGATTGAACCAGTTCGATGCGCTCGGCGTGGGCGGCTATCTGATCATGCTGGCCAGTTATTCAGGCAACGGCGCGATTGCAGCCTCAGGCGCTGGATCGCTTCTCTACACTCTGCCTTATTCTGTTATCTACGACGCGACGATTCCCGTTGCGGGCTTTGGGATTCATGCTCAGGCCGGGATTGCGGACGTATACATTCGTGATGAAGGCGGAGCAGGGCAGGGCATACAAAAAGGCGAAGTCGCTTTTGGTTCGAGATTTCGTTTCTCGGGGAATGCCTACGCGTACGGAGAAGCTTTCTACACGGTCTACGTACTGAATGGTTCATACGCGGATCAAGGAATTGTGGACCGCCGCATATTGAACCGCGGTGTGCGGATCGGAGTCGGTTATGCGTTCGATCCGCCGGATACACCGAAATCCGCAAAATAGAACCGCAAGCGGGCGCTTGCGCCCGCATAACTCACGCCACGCGCGTTTCAACCATCACGCAGGCATCCATCAAGTATTCGAATTTCTCTGCGTCGAGAAATGCGCGAACAGCTTCGTCGCCCGCTCCTGGTTGAACCCATACTTTCTTCAGATTCAGATCGCGGGCTTCTTTCAGGCTTTCAAGCGTCAGTTTGGGCGGAATCACGTAGACGACGAGATCCACATTCTTTGCCTCATGCGCATCTCTCAAAGTGCGAAACGAGGGAATCCCTTCTACAGTCGTTGCGCGCGGATTGACCGGGACAACGCGGTATCCCTTTCGCAAAAGATCTCTCAGAATGATATTTCCGTATTTCGTTGTGTCATTCGTTGCGCCGACAAGCGCAATGACCGGGCCGCTGCGTAGAAAAGATACAAGGTCGAACATGATTCCAGGATAAGACATCCGGCAGTCGGGGCGATTCTTTTTCTCGACTGCAAGGCGGCCGCCGGGGAGAATCGCCGCAATGCAGGATCTGCGCTTCGGCAACCTCACACTCCAGC
>CAZUJO010000473.1:0-3098 GCA_964619995.1 uncultured Leptospiraceae bacterium | reverse complement strand
TCCATGTACCGTGCCAGAGTAGAACCGTCGAAACGCACAATCCCCAGACCAGGTACGGCGCTCCTCCCATCAGGAAGAGCACAACGCCCAGGAACACCGCGCCGACGACATGCCAGCGGTCGAGCCAGCGCAGTTCCGGAAATTTTGCCAGATCTTTCAGATCGTATCGCTGATAGCCTTTGCCTTCGTACATGGTTACGAACCACCACATGTGCGACTGCCAGAAGCCGTACTGAACCGGCGAATGGAGATCCTCTTTCATTTCCGAATAACGGTGATGATGGCGGTGATGTTCGGCCCACCAGAGCGGTCCCTGCTGCACGCAGGTTGTCCCAAGAAATCCCATGATAAACTGGATGAAGCGGTTTCGAACCTCGTATCCGCGGTGGCTGAAATACCGGTGATAGATCCCGGTCACAAAGAACATGCGGACAAAATAGAGTCCGATTGCCAGCCCCACAAGTTCCCATCGAAAGGGAACGAAGAACACAAACAGCGGGGAAAGGTGAAAGAGTATGAACGGCAGGTTGTCCATTCGGACCGTGCCGTACCGGACCTTGAACAGGGGGATCCTCAGAAATCGATCCCAGAGTTGAGAGATACGGGTCATTGAACTTCTCCTGAAAAATAGATCCTCTGCAAAATTATGCTTTGTGCCGGCCCAGAGGATGCCGGAGCATTTCGTCTAACTGCATGGAAAATGCGACCAGATTGGTTCCACTCCTGTGAAAGATGCTGCCCGCAACGGGAAGTATGCACAGAAGCGAAAGAACGCCGAATAACGTATAAACGAGTCCTGAGAAAGGAGTGCCGGCGGGATAGTCTGTTTTCGCGACGTATGCCAGAAGGGGCGGACTGATGACAAGCAGAATGCCTGTGATCCACATCACGACGCGCGAAAGAGAACGCGGGAAAAGGTGCTTCGCCATTCTTGCATACACATACGAGGGAACCACAGGGTCCGGCTCTGAATTCACCGCGGACTCAATCACTTTTTCCCACGCTGCGTCATGCTCGTTCATCTTTTCTCTCCTCGATCTTCTGGCGCAGTATCTTGCGTCCGCGGTGCAAATAGGATTTCACGGTGTTTTCGTTCTGCCCCAGGCTTTCTGCGATCCGAGCCACAGGCATCTTCTCATAGTAATGAAGAACAATCGGGAGCCGGTACACTTCCGGCAGCGCGTTGAGCTCCTGGCGCACAATCTCTGGATCTGCGTCTTCCGGAGCCTCAACGTCGGCTGCCGTCTGCGCCTCGTCGAGCGGTTGAAAATCAAGTTTCTTTTTTCGCAGACGATTCAGGCCGAAATGAAGAGCCAGAGAGTATAGATAGGTCGAATAACGGGAGCGGCCCTGGAACCGGTCTCTCTTGCGATATGCTTCAAGATAGACGTCCTGGAGGAAGTCCTGAGCGTCCTGTTCGTTCCGGAACAGACGGAATCCCAGCGCATAAATCATGCGCGAAGTCTCCTGAAAGATCCGCTCAAATTCCTTCTCAGATTCCAAGGAAACCCAGTGGAAATAACCGGCCCTGAACTGTCAATTTTCGCGGGATGCCAGCGCATAGAATACCAGAAGCCCAATTCCTGCCCCAACGGGAATTACCCCGCCGAGCATCGCGTACGTCAGTCCCTGCAGCGCATAAAACAAGAGCGTCATCGGGATCCCGACAAAGAGGGCCAGGTTCCCGAGCAGCAAACAGAAGACACGAAAGTTCCGAAATGTCGAAGGTTTGTACAGACCGGCGCGGATGAGTTCGCGCCGCAGGCGATAGTGCCAGAGAAAGAAGAAGAATAACAGGACGGATCCAAAAATAATTCCGAGCACAGGGATGAGACTCAGGATGATGCGCGAAGCATCGTTCCCCTGAGGCTGCTGGCTGAGACGATTGAGCGCTTCAATGAGCTGTCGTTCTGTTTCCGGGTTCATGCAAGGGGTGAGAAACGCCCCGCCGGGATTGGTTGCAGAAAAATTTCAAGGGAGGAGGGATTTTTGCAGGATCCGCGCTGCCTTCAGCCCCAGGGAACTGGCGAGAACAGAAGCCAGATCTTCAGGATGTACGCTTCGCACTTCGACCCCCCTGGCGCCCTTCCGCGCGGCGGAGGGCGCTTCGCTCTCGAAAACATGCCCTTCGATCCTGTGCTTCGTAATGGTATGTCGAAATATGCCGATTTCGCGCAGCCGCCGGGCGTTTTCAAAACCCGGCGTTACGCGGTCGCCGCCAGGCATGCGAATGGCACAGGGAAAATTCCAGTGATCGGGCAGAAATCGCGCGCCCGGGTCCCGCACAATCGTGTAGGATCCGCGGCGGCGTATGGCAAAGAAGTCCATCTGCACATCGATCTTGTTTTCCCGTTTCGCAGGCGGGATTTCAGACGCCAGTTTCTCACCGCCCTTCTGAAAAGCGCCGCAGTCTTTCTGAAGAGGACAAACACCGCAGACGGGCTTTGGCGCGCATACCAGAGCTCCCAGCTCCATCATCGCCTGATTGTGAACGGCGGGCTCGGCTTCTCCAAGAAGATCCGCGGCCAGATCGGACGGCGAGCGATCGCCCGCTGGATGCAGAAGCCGTGCGATCACCCGGCGTACATTGCCATCGAGCACGGCGTGCGGTTTGCCATAAGCGATGCTGAGCACGGCAGCCGCCGTGTAGGCGCCCACACCGGGAATCTTAAGCGCTTCGTCCAGGTCCGACGGAAAACGGCCGCCATGCTCGGACACGACCACCGCAGCTCCCCGTCTCAGATTTCGCGCACGGCTGTAGTATCCCAGTCCCTGCCAGGCAAGCACGACTTCCTCTTCAGAAGCCTTCGCAAGGGCATGCACGGTTGGAAATTTCTTCGAAAATGCCGCATAACGTTCGAGCATGGCGGCCACGCGCGTCTGCTGGAGCATCACCTCCGAAACCCAGATTTTGTAGGGGTCGCGGCTTTCGCGGAAAGGAAGACGCCTGTGGTGCCTTGAATACCACTCATAGAGCGGACCGAGATCCGGAAGCACGCGGCCTTCCGCCGCATTGCGGCGCTTGCGCTTCATGAGCCGGCGGCCTTCGCAAGGCGCAGGCTTTCTTCGACAATTGCTGCGGGCGGACGACCGAGCGG
>CAZUJO010000472.1:0-3116 GCA_964619995.1 uncultured Leptospiraceae bacterium | reverse complement strand
CGGGCGCAGGGTTCGCAAATTTCCGAAATGCCCCAGAAGCGTTCTGTGAACGAACATGATGTCCGGCGGAAAGACAATGTTTCTTGATTCAAAAAAGTCCGCCGATCCCATCTGCCACAGCTTTGCGTAGATATCGGGTATGTCGCCGAACACGGTCTCTTTTTCCGGAAAGACCTCTCCCAGGATGGTGAGCACGGGTTTCAGGAAGTCCATGGAAACGGGAGATTCGTCTTTGTAACAAATGCCTGCTTCCTTGAGAAACCGGGGAATTTCCGTGTGATTGCCGCCGAGGGCCGCAGCCGCGGCTTTCGCATAACCGTCCGAAAGCGATGGCGGGATTAATTTTACGCAGCCAAAGTCATACAGAACAAGCCGGCCTTCCGGCAAGAATCCAATGTTGGCTGCGTTCGGATCTGCGTGTAAAAACTTATGACGGACGGCCCCCGTGACCATGGACTGGAGCAGGGTTTCCGCCCAGAGCCGCCGGGACTCATCATCCGCCCGGGCCGCTTCCTGGAGGCTCAGGGACGGAATGAATCCGGTAGCGAGCACGCGCGTGGTGCAGAGACCATCGACGGGAAGGGGCACGACAATCGGTCCGCCGTACATCTCATCCGCTCGTCTGAGGTTTGCCGCTTCGCGCAAATAGTCAATTTCCTCAAGTAATCGATCCTTCACTTCCGCGAGCAGTTTGCGCGCAGGCACGGCGGTCATCGGCGAGAAGGCAGTCATTACGGCGCGCAGAATCCCGAGATCGGACCTGAGGGCTTCACGGATTCCCGGATACTGGACCTTGATCGCAAGCTCCATCCCGCGGTATCGTGCGCGGTGCACCTGACCCAGTGAGGCGGCTGCAATCGGTTCAGGATCTAACTCCAGAGACGAGCATGTTTCTCCTCCGAGCTCTTTTTCGAGGATGGCCCGAATTTCTGAAATCGGCAGAGGCTCAGAGTCCTTGCGCAGCGTACCGAGAAGCGCTGAGATTTCCGGAGGCAACAGGCCTTCTTGCAGGGAAAGCATCTGCCCGAGTTTCATGGGCGCGCCCTTGAGCCGGCTCAGTGTTTCAATGGCTTTCGCCGCGGACGCAAGCCGCCGCTGTTCTCCCGGATCGCCGAGGAGCGCCCATCCGAGTCGTCCCGCCGCCGTTGTAAGCTTCCAGAATCGGTCAAAGCCGAAGTCGATCATGGCCGTCAGTCCGCAAGCGCGCGCCCGAACTCAGCGATGAGGTCGTCGATCGGCTCGACCCCGACGGAGATGCGCACCAGGTCCGGGTCAAGATTGGAAGCCTTCAGTTGAGCGCGGCCCTGTTCTGACTGCACAAGGTCGTAGTGCGCGAGATACATAAAAGGGCAAATCAAAGTGAATACGCAGCCGAAGCTCGGCCCTTTCGCAACGGCAATGCGATCATAAAATTTCTCAAGCGGCAGGTTCAGTTCGATCGTAATGATCCCGCCCGGAGCGCGGCTTCGCTTCTGGAATTTTTCGTAGTTGCTCCGCGATTTGGTCTCGTAAGCCCAGAAGACTCTTCGCACGTTCTTGTGCGAAGACAGGAACTCCGCCAGTTTCATTGCGCTGGCATTGATCTTCTCCACGACGGCCGGGTAGTCCTGGATCTGTTCGCCAAGTCGGATCAAATCACCCGCGTACGGCTCTTCTATGCTTTCCGGAACGCGCGTCTTGAGGTCCTCGTAGAAAGGGGACTGCGGATTCAGAACGGCCGAACCGATCATCACATCGCCCATATGCGACGCGTACTTAGTAAGACTGTTGATGACTGCATCCGCATGCGGTAGCATATGAATGTTGAGCGGAGTGACCAGAGTGGGATCCAGAATCAATGCTGCTCCGGCCTCTCTCGCAATGCCGTATAACGCTTCGATATCTGTCATTTCGACCAGCGGATTCGTAGGACATTCCGTTACTATGCCCGCAATGCGCGTCCGGTTCTCATGGACGAAACGACGGATTGTTTCGAGGTCAAAAACGTTTGCGATGAAAGCGCAATCTCCAGATTCCGTAAACTTTTTCAGGATTTCGCCTGTATCCACATACAACCAGCCCAGCTGAAGCCAGAGAGTGCGCCCCTTTGCTTTCTGGATGCGCTGCAACTCGCGAAACACAGTGAAAAATGCATTCAGCCCGCTCGTGGTCAGAAATACATCGCTGGAATCTGTTTCATGAGCCTCGCCGAGAATCTTGAGAATGTCCTGCCGCGCCGCCGCGGCGGATTCCTGAGAACGGAGCCGGTCGTTCAGGCCGTCTTCGGCGCGCCGTGAAGAAACGCAGACACCCGTGTGCTGCAAAAACTGATGCGCTCGTTTCGCCGCTTCGCTTCCAGCCTGGTAAAATGCAAATGCGACTCCTGATTCTTCGCGGACCGCTTCCGGCTCTCCCGCAAATTGCGTGAGTTCGCGCAATGCGCGGCTTGAGTTCAGGCAATAAACAGCCCGATCCGGCAAACCATGGGTGGTTCGCGCGCGCTGCTTACATTCTTCTATTAAATGATGCGTCACGAAACGGGGGTAGCCCGATCGAATGTGCTGCATCGTATTCGGCGATTTCTCTTCGTAACCCCGCACATGCTGCATCGTTGGAAGGCTGAGCGATACTGCATGGAGGCTGTCTGGAATTGGGCGGCCGACGGGAATCTGGGAAAATGCATCCACCTGCGAGGCATTTTTTGTCCGGGGTACCCCGGTTCAACCATTTTGAACGGGCAGTCGGTTCGGTTTTTCCTTTCCGGCCAACCGCGCGCGGCGGCTCTTGGCTTTTTACGGCACTGAATGGAAATCGGAAACGATAGACGGAACTCGCGCATCGCGATTCTTGCGGTCGCATTGTTCTTATTGTTCGACTTTGCGGCTCTTGCTTTGAATTTCCTGATCTCTTACAGGATTGAAGAGCAGGCGGTCTGGATCAACCTCGCCGGCCGGCAGAGAATGCTGTCCCAACGGATGGTGAAGGTCCTGTTGCAGATGGAAAATCACATGGAAAGGGGAGTGCGCCTGCCCGAAGAGCTCGCTGAGCTGCGAATTACGTTTTACCTGTTCGATCATACGCTTCAGGGATTTGATCACGGCATGGAAACCCGCGGCGGGTCGGGAGAACTCCTGTTT
>CAZUJO010000471.1:1371-3125 GCA_964619995.1 uncultured Leptospiraceae bacterium | reverse complement strand
AGCGGCATTGATTGAGGCGGCATCTTTCGGGTCCCATCCAATGATTGCTTCCATCGGTAGGCGCGCAGAGTCTGCAAGGCGCTTGGTCAAATCGATAAGCTTCTTTTGCAGATCCCTCTGATCAACGCCTGCTTTGAGCTGAATTGGTGGGAGGTTCTTTGTCTCCGCAATAATCTGCGCCCTCCATTGTTTCCCTACATTTGCACCCTTGAGAGCATCTTCCATCAGGCGCGCGCGCTCATCTCCAGACTTCGACATCGCAGTCACGAGAGCTGTGTTTAGCTTCTGAAGGACTGCTGGTGCAAATTCTCCTTCCTTCACTCCAAATTTTGTAAGAGTCGCCTGCAGTGCATTTGCAGATTGTTCTCCGCCAGAGATGAATTCACGCTGGATTGCCAGGAATTCTTCTTTGATGTCTTCAGGAACTTTCCCGAGAGCGGCGATATGCAGACCGATCCCCTGGATCGCCTTGGTCATATCTGCCCGGATAGCAACCTCGGCATTGAACAGGGTTTTGACGGTCTCCTGGTTCGCCTTCTTCCATTCATCGACCATTTTCTTCTGCAGTTCTTCGATCTGTTTAGACATTTGCTGCATGTCGCGCTTCGACTGCTCTGCGTCAAAAATGCCAGCACCTTTCTGTCCTGGCTTCTCTTTCGCGAAGATCTCCATCACGATCTGTCCCTGGCTCTGGATGTGCTCCTTGATATCCGTCCCGAGCTGCAATGCGGCCTTCTTAACGTTCCCGAACCTCTCGATCATGTTCGATTCAAACTTCGCTCCGAGCTCGCCCAACGCATCCACGTTAAGAGGATCAGTGAAGAGCTGGACCACTCCATCCTTGATCGTCTTAAGGATTTCAAACCATAGGCCAAGATACTGGATAACGACATCGATTGCATCGATCACCATCGTGATACCACCGATGATCATATTGATCGTGAGCGAGAATATGGCGGCCACGTACCGGACCGCAAGCGTCAGCAGATTCATTTGCTCGACGCCCTGTCCGAACTGAGTGCTTCCGAACATCTTCCCGAATTCTCCGATCTTCTTGATCACGGCATCCACTGCGCGCTGGATTGAATTGAGGGCAGGGACGAGGCGGTCGTAGAGCTTCTGACCCTGAACGGTGACAGGCTGAATCACATTCTCCCACCGCTTGAAGGTAGAGATCATGACAACCAGAAGGATTGTGATGCCGGCGATGGCTGCTCCGATAGGGTTCGCTGCGATCGCGGTTGTGATCGAATTGATCACTCCGGTTGCTGTAATCCCGAGCGATCCGATCATCGGAATGAGCGCTGCAATTGCCACCCCTACGATTCCGACAGCCAGAGAAATCTGAATGAGCTTCTGTTGTGTTGGGTCGAGTGACTGATAGGAGTCTTTGAGCTTCCCGGCAAAATCATCAATGAACGCGATGATATTGTTTCCCACATCGAGCATAGGCTTCAGTGCTTCCGATACAAAGAAACCGATCTTCATGCCGATTGCTTCAATGGTTCCCGTGAGGGTGGACCATTTTCCGGCGGCAGTCTCGGCCTGCTTGTCCATCATCCCGAAAAACATTCCGCCCTGGCTCGTCATCTTGACCATGGCCTTTTCAAGGTCCTTGAACGAGACCTGGCCTTCGCTCGCGCGCTGCTTGAGTTCACCCATGGATACGCCCATAGAATCCGCAAGGCCCGACAGAACGGGCCCGAACTGCTCCAATTGCTAGTGCTTTCATGAGTGTTTTTGCTGCAACCAAG
>CAZUJO010000471.1:0-1361 GCA_964619995.1 uncultured Leptospiraceae bacterium | reverse complement strand
CTGAAGCTGATCACCCTGGATAATGCCTGTGCTTTTCATCCGCGCATACACGTGCGCGAGTTCGTTCAGGGGAACGGATGTGCCGGACGCCACGTCGCCGAGGCGCCCAAGTTCAGTCTTAAGATCCTTTGCATTCACGCCGGCGATGAGCAATGACTTTCCGGCCTCGATGACTTCCTTGTTCGAAAATGGGGTCACGTTTGCGTAGTCGTTCAGATCCTTCAGGACAGCTTTCGCCTTATCCGCGGATTTCAGGAATACGGCGAACTGGGTCTCGAGCGTCTCCACCTCCATCCCCATTTTTGCGAGGCCTGCGACGCTGCCGACAATGCCGGCTCCGGCAAGAATTCCACCGAGCTTGCCTACGATATCAGAGAATCCGCCCATGCCGGCGGTTGCTTTCTGGATCTGGCGCTCTGTCTCCTGGATCTTTCCCTTTACAATATCAAAATTTCGCGCTCCGATCGCGGTTCTGTCGAGCCTGCTGTTCAGCATCTCGAGGCGGTCTTTCAGGCCTCCGAGCGTTTTGCCGGCATCGCTCGACTTTGCGACCATCCCGCTCATTGCCTGGTCAGTGACTGCGCGCACGCGGGTCATGGCCTGCTCGAATGGAGCAAGGTTCAGCTGGAAATCAGAATAGATTGAGCCGACGTTGACGCTCATCCGCTAGTTGCAGCTCCCACCTGCTTCAGATGGTCCCACCATCCGGATGCCGCGGCCTCAGCCTCGGCCATGAATTGCATCTCGATTTCTCTTTCTTCTTCTTCAGTCTCCGGTAGGAGGCCGAGGAGCTCATCGGCGGAATGCTGGAGTGAGTCGACATGCTTCTTGAGTGCGTCGCCAGGATGAGCGCCGTGCGCAGCGGAACTGATTGCGCGAATCTCCGCGAGTCGATCCTCAGCGGCGATAACCATTGCTATTCCGAGCCTGTGGAATCGGTTGAGCTGTCGGATCTCGTCTCCTGTGTAGCCTGATTTTCTGAGCTTGAGCTCGATGCGGGTCGCTGAGACGCGGGCGTCCTCTTTTTTTTTACGGACTTTGGACCATCTTCTCCGGACATTGCAGCGACAATTTCCTCGAAGATTGCGGAGTAGACGTCTACCTGCATCGGGATGCGGTCGAACAGGGCTTCATAATCCTTGAACCCGATGATGCAGATATCAAACAGCGCGATGAACTTATGGATCATCTGCCGAATGGCTGATCCATACTCAGGGCTCTTGCTGTCGAGATTTCCGATTTTCTCCTGGAGCGCAGTAAGATCATCATAGAGGTCACCCAGATGCAGGGCAACCTTAGTGCCGAGCGGTCGCACAGGAATCCTGTGCAACACGTCTCCCTCTTTGATCTCAGCGTACCGT
>CAZUJO010000470.1:0-3130 GCA_964619995.1 uncultured Leptospiraceae bacterium | reverse complement strand
ACGGGAATAAGACGGTTACTGCGGGCGGCGGAGGAGCTGTCTGCGGAAATGACGCTGAGCTTGTGCAGCTGACGCGCCATCTTACGACAACGGCCCGCGTTGGATCGGACTATGATCACGATCGAATCGGATTCAATTATCGCATGACGAATCTCCAGGCGGCCGTTGGCTGCGCTCAGCTCGAACGGCTCGAGGAATTCGTTCAGAAGAAGCGTAAGATTCACGAGGTTTACGCGAGAGAACTCTCCGGGCCAGGCCTTCAGCCGTTTCCGGATCCGTCTTATGGTCGATCCGCGTGCTGGTTCTCCGGCTTCACATTGAAGAACGGACGCATGGATGTATCCGAATTGCGCTCGCAGCTTCGCACGAAGGGAATTGATGCACGTCCGTTCTGGAAGCCCATCCATCTGCAGGCGCCGTTTCGCGCAGCGCCGCTCGAGAACTTGAGCGTTACCAATGAACTCTGGTCCACGATTGTGACGCTGCCGTGTTCGACATCGCTCAGCGACGCGGACCAGGCCTCTGTCATTCAGAGCGTTCGGGAACTGCTTGCATGACGAAGCGAAAGATCTGCGTGATCACCGGAACGCGCGCGGAATACGGCCTTCTGCGATGGGTAATGGAGGGAATCCGCCGCTCGCCCGTGCTCGATCTTCAGATCATTGCGACCGGGTCGCATCTCTCTCCGGAATTCGGATTTACGTACCGCGAAATTGAAGCCGACGGATTTGTCATCAACCGCAAGATCGAAATGGTTCTCAGCGCGGACACAGCGTCGGCAACGGCGAAATCAATGGGAGTGGGCCTGATCGGTTTTGCCTCTGCCTTTCAGGAGCTGGAGCCGGATTGGATTGTTCTTCTGGGAGATCGATACGAACTGTTGTCTGCCGCTTCAGCCGCGCTCGTGGCGCGCATACCGATCGTCCACATCCACGGCGGCGAAACCACGGAAGGCGCTTTCGATGAAGCCATCAGGCATTCGATCACGAAGATGTCGCACCTGCATTTTGTTGCCGCAGAAGACTATCGCAGACGCGTGATTCAGCTCGGCGAACAGCCGCAGACGGTGCACGTCGTCGGGGGACTGGGGCTGGACGGGATTTCGCGGCTGAAACTACTGGAGCGCGAAGATCTTGAGAAATCGCTCGATTTTCGCCTTGGAGCCCGGAATCTACTGGTTACTTTCCATCCTGTCACTCTTGAGTCGGCCTCTTCCGAGGCGCAGACCAGGGAACTGCTTCGTGCGCTCGATTCTTTCCCTGACATTCATCTGATTTTCACGATGCCGAACGCGGACAACGACAGCCGCGTCATCTTTCGCCTGATCGAGGATTTTGTTTCGCGAAGACCGAATGCCAGGGCTTTCACATCTCTTGGTCAGATACGGTACCTCTCCTGTCTTCGTCACGTGGACGCCGTCGTCGGCAACTCCTCCAGCGGGTTGATTGAAGTTCCCGCGTTTCATCGCGCGACTGTGAACATCGGGGACCGGCAGAAAGGAAGATTGCGCGCAGCCAGCGTGCTCGACTGTCCGGCGCAGGCAGATGCGATTCGGGCCTGCATTGAGAAGGTTTACACTCCCGACTTTCAGAGGGTCGTCACTTCCTGCGTAAATCCATACGGTTCACCGGGTGCGAGTGAAAAAGTTGTGCGAATCCTTGAGGAATGCCGCGAAAACCGTTCGGTGAAAAAGACATTCTTTGATCTAAAGGGGGCCGCCCCTTGAGGCGTTGCTTCATCATCGCCGAAGCCGGCGTCAATCACAATGGATCGCTCGACACTGCGCGCCAGCTGATCGATGTCGCTGCCGCTGCTGGAGCGGACGCCGTGAAATTTCAAACCTTTCGCACGGAGGCTCTGGTAAGCCGTTCTGCGCCAAGAGCTGAGTATCAGATCCGGGCGATGAAGGCGGACGAAAGTCAATTTGAAATGCTCAAGAAACTGGAGCTCGATGAAGCAGCGCACGACACGCTCATTGCGCATGCGAAAGCCCAGGGCATCGAATTCCTTTCGACCCCGTTTGATTTGTTGAGCCTGCGTTTGTTGACAGAGCGGTTCGGGATGCGAACGATCAAGGTGCCTTCCGGCGAAATCACCAATGGCCCGTTTCTGCTCCAAATCGCCCGTGCGGCCGGCGAAATCATTCTGTCCACGGGCATGAGTGATCTTGCCGATGTGGAATCTGCGCTTGCCGTCATTGCATTTGGCTTTCTGCATCCGCAGGGAAATCCAGACCCTGTAGCGCTTCGCGCGGCTCTTGAATCGGCAGATGCCTGGAAAGAGCTGAGAGAGCGGGTCACGCTGCTGCATGCAACAACGGAATATCCAGCGCCCCCGGAAGAAGTGAATCTTCGTGCTATGGACACACTGGCCTCGGCGTTCGGCCTAGAGACGGGTTATTCCGATCACACGCGCGGCATTCATATCAGCATTGCGGCTGCGGCGCGCGGCGCGGCCGTCATCGAGAAGCATTTTACAATGGATCGCAATATGGACGGCCCCGACCACAAGGCATCCCTCGAGCCCGCGGAATTGAAAGAAATGGTTCAATGCATTCGCGACATAGAACAGGCGTTAGGCGATTCGCGGAAGAGGGCTACGGTTTCCGAGAGAAAGAACATGAGCGTGGCACGAAAGAGCCTGGTTGCCTCCCGCTCAATCGCGGCCGGCGAGCAGTTCACAGAAGAGAATGTAGGCGTCAAGCGGCCGGGCACAGGGATTTCTCCCATGCTCTACTGGGAGCATCTTGGCCGGTCCGCGCGTCGTTCTTATGAACCGGATGAGGCGCTCGGCGAATGAAAGCTCGGAGGCTTCTCCTCGTAGCAGGGGGAGGACACGGCCGCGTAGTCCTCGACTCAGCCATCCGATCGGGTGTTGCCGTCGACGGTATCATTGACGGCGGCCTCAAAGCCGGCGAAACGATTTTCGGCGTTCCGGTTCTCGGAAACGATGACTATCTGGAGAGGATGGATCCGGCCAGTACCGCCCTGCTCAACGGATTTGGCGCGGTGAAGAACGTGGAGCGCCGGAGGGCCCAGTTTGAAGCATGGATTCAGGGAGGCTTTCGGGTCGAGGGTGTGCGCCATCCTTCTGCAGTAACGGGAAGCGAGTGCGAAGTGGATGCAAGCGC
>CAZUJO010000469.1:0-3134 GCA_964619995.1 uncultured Leptospiraceae bacterium | reverse complement strand
TCGTCTTCTTCGGGCGGGCCGATGCGGCTTTTCGGGCCGGTTTCGCTTTCTTCGGACTGCTCTTAGCCTTTGCCATTGTGATCTCCTTACTCAGTAGGGTGCTTCATCAAGTCCAAAGAATTCCGCCAGCTGATTGCGCGCGTCCATGTAGCCTTCATGGATGAGCGTGTCCGCCTGACGGGCTGAAAAGTTCAAAATCGAATAGAAGCCGAGCATCTGGCCCGGAGCCACGGTAGCAATCCGTGTGTCGCCTAACGTCAGAGTCCGGCGGATGAGTTTTCGCACAATGCTCTGCTGGGATCTCTGTTTGTATTCGTATGCGAGGTGAGACATGAATGCTTCGTAAGAGCCGATCAGAGACATTTCAAAGACGCGTTCCAGGGCCTGCCTGCGGGTTTCTGGAACTGCAAGGCGAGCGCCGCCCACGGGCGAAAGCAGAACCACAATCACTTCCTTGCATCCGCGTTCCAGAGCCGGCAGAAGCGGCGTGTTTGCCATGATACCGCCGTCCCAGTACGGCTCCCCGTCGATATACTGCCAGGGGAAAAGCACGGGAATCGCGCTCGATGCCATCACATGTTCGATGTCGATGACGCGCTGACTGAAAAATCGCAGCTGCGACTTGAGAATGTTGGTGGCCGCGATGATGATTTCGTACTCGCTGCGCCTGAGGCGCGCGATGTCGAGTTTGTCGAGAAGCAGATTCTTCAGCGGCTCTGTATCCATGAGGGGAGAATACCCGCGCCGTGTGAGAATGTGCAAAAACTGCTGCCAGAGCGAAAGCTTGTAGATCCGTCCTCTTTCAATGGTCTTCCAGAGGTTGATGAGTTCCTCGAGATTCAGCCCGCAGCCAATGGCCGTTGAATTTACAGATCCAACGGACGTGCCGCAGATCAAATCCGGTTTCCAGTCCAGCTCCTGGAGATACTTCCACACGCCGACCTGGTAGGCGCCGCGCGCGCCGCCGCCGGAAAGGATGAGGGCTCGATTGAACTTTCGCTTCTTCGCCATTTCAGTTCGGATGCTCGTCGAGCTTGCGGATGATTACGTAGCGCTGCGTTTCTGACGTCACGTAGAGGCCCGGGTTCGCGTCGAATGCCGCATACACCAGGTATGGGCCGGTCTTGATGATGTACATGAATTTGTCCTGGCGAAATCCGGGAATCTCCTTCGCCATGCCCCGCACAAACGGAGACTGTGCGTTCAGTTCTTCAAACTGAAATGCGTCTGCATTGAGTTTCCCTGCGAAAGCAGGACCGTTGTCCGGGTCCTCGCGCGGAATCACTTTCTGCAGAAGATTGAGAAGATTCTTCTTCAGCATCTGAAGGCGTTTCTTCTTTTCATCCGGAAGGTTGTCGAGGTATGCGTTGTAGAATTCTTTATCGAGTCCCTTGATCTCTTGAGCTGCGAGCGGAAGGGTCAGGAACAGAAAGAGCATCCAGAATCGCTTCATCGGTGGAGAATCCTCCCGACCTTCTCAAACGCAATCCACTTTTCAGATATGGTCCAGAAATGCCTTGAGATCGGCCTCAAGGTCCGCGGACCCGAGGATCACAATCCGATAGAGACTCTTTGCCCTTCGGGCAAATCCGGCAAAACAGAATCCTGCCGCCGATGTGTTTCCGGTCTTGCCGTAGATACGAAACGCGCCGTGCGACCTGAAAGCCAGAGTATGAGACAGATCGACTCGTCTGCCGCCCTGCTCCGTCATGGTCCACCGGTCCGCCTCAAGAATCCGCGCGATCTCCGCGTTCCTCTGCGCCAGATCGAGCATCCGCGAAATATCCGAGACCGACGACACCGACTGCGGCGAAAGACCCGGGCTGTCGGCAAAGACCGTTTCGCGGAGGGCGTTGCGCGCGGCCCATTGATTGAGATCGCGCACGAACGCGCTTTCTGAGCCCGAGATCTGCGCTCCGGTCGACCGGGCAGCCTGGTTTGTAGAAGAGATCAGCATGCAGGCTGCAACGTCGCGCATGCGGTAGTGTTCGCCGGCAACGAGCGGCGCCGATTTATCCGTTGCATTTCGCATACGCACTGTTTCGCGAACAGCGACCCAGTCGTCCGCGCGAAGCCGCTCGAGCGCAAAAAGCGATGTGCCGATCTTTGTGAGGCTTGCCATCGGAAGACGGCTGTGCACCTGGGCCTGCGAAAGAATCTTTCCGCCCTCTTCCTGAATCAACCAGGCGCGCGGAGATGCGGAAAGTGCGCCGCAGCACAACGCTGCGACGCCGGCAAGAGTCCGCGCGAAGGCCTTTCCAAAATTCATTCGCGCAGGCAGCAGATCTGCGTTAGAATGGAGCGATGCGGCCGAACTGGTATTTCTTTTTTACCATCGCGCCGTTTTCAAGCTCCATCCATTCGCCGTCTTTCTTGTCCATCATGTAGGAGCCTTCCGCTGTTTTGCGGCCGGCTTCGTCGTAGAAGGTCCATTTGCCGTCGCGTCGATTGCTCGTATATCTGCCTTCGCCGGATTTCTGGCCGGAAGGATAGTACTCAATCCACGGGCCGTCTTTGATCGCGCTGGTCAGTTCGAGCTTGTCGTCGCCGGTATATTTGAACATGCCCATTGAAAACGGTCCCTGAGCCGATTTCTTTCCATCTTTCCAGAGGATTCCGCTTTTTGGAAGGAAGTCGTTTCCTCCAAACTCAAGCTGGTAAATGATCGCTCCGTCTTTGCCATAGAAAGTCCAGAGTCCGCTGCGATCGCCCTTGCGCGGTCCCATGCCGAGTTTTTCTCCGCTGCGATAGTATTCCGTCCAGGTTCCCATCTCAAGTCCGGTGGCCGGATCATATTCCCCCTCGGTCGCTTTCTCGCCGTTCGGATGATAGTAAACCCAGCGGCCCATTCGCTTTCCGCAGTTGTCAATGTCCTGCTGACGCGATCCGGGTTTGAGCGCTGCTTTGCACGCAACGTCTGCACGATAGTCGCCCTGCGAGCTCTTCTTGCCGTCCTGATAGTAGAAGACTGCCGGGCCGTCGCGCAGGCCCTGGACATAGCTTCCTTCAAATTCAACGAATGAATCTTTGCCCTGAACCTTGCACTCGCGCCATTTGCCGGTCTTGTTATCGTTGTCGTAGTCACCTTCGGACTCGCAGTCGGAGCCGGGCGCTGCTTTCAACTTCCAGTGGCC
>CAZUJO010000468.1:0-3134 GCA_964619995.1 uncultured Leptospiraceae bacterium | reverse complement strand
AGAAAACAAGAATGTTCTCGCAAACATCATGAACGGATTTCTCGCGCCGATCCGCATTTCGGATCGAATCCGCGTGATTCGCGCCGGCGAGACGGTCCGTTCCGTGTACGAAGGTTTGCAGCGAAGAATGATCATACGAAGCATGCAGGACGGCGAGAGCGTGGAGCGTCCGGATCTCGGGAAGGCACTCGTGGAAGCGTTGAGCGGCCAGGCAACCGCGCTCGGTCCGCGGGCAGTGATCGCTTTCGTATCGGGACAGGAGTCCAATCCATTCGTGCAGTATCCGGTGGATCGAGTTGAGTATTTTGCGCGAGCGCACAATATCCCGATCTATATTGTTTCCTACGAGCTGGGCGGTCCGGGGGAAACACAGGACGTGTACCGGGCTCTCGCGCGCGGAACCGGGGGCGCCTACATGCGCGCCTACGATGAAACCGCCGTTCGCAGTCTCTACGATACCATACGGGCGCAGAAAGATCAAAGGTATATCATTACGTATCATTCAGGACTGACCGCGGACCTGGCCGACCGTTACGTGGATGTGCGGGTCGATGTCGAGCACCAGGGAATGACGGGCGCTGCCGAAGGGGGCTATTTTGTTCCGCGTCAGTAATCGCTTCCTGAAGCCGGCCGCATTTGCTGCCGTTTTCTTTTTGATCGGACAGCCCGTTTTTTCCGGTGAAAGCGCCGCGAAAATGTACCAGGACGGAATGCAGGCTCTGTCGCGAGGCGACCGGGAGAACGCACGCTACTTCTTTCGCCGCGCCCTTGAGATCAATCCCGGTTACCGGGAGGCGGCCCTTGCCGACGGCGATCTAAACTTCCAGATGGGCGATCTGAACCGCGCGCGTGAAAGCTATGAAAGGGTCCTGTCCATTGAGCCAGAGCAGACGCGCGCCCTGATCGGGCTTGCGCGCGTTCGCACCGCAGGCGGACAATTCGGCGAAGCAGAGAAACTCCTGGCTGCGGCGGAGAAAGTCGACCCGTCCAACGAAGGCGCCTTTCATGCCCGCGGAGAGTTGAACTGGAAACTCGGGAGGCGCGACATTGCGGCGGGTTATTTTGAGCGGGCATTGCGCAAGAATCCATCGCATCTAGCAACGCTCCTTTCGCTTTCTGTACTCGAGACGGAAAGAGGAAGGACCGAGCGGGCAAGCGCTCTGATCGCGCGTGCGCGCAGAATGGATCCAGAAAATCCAGAGGTGTATCTCGCGGAGGGAGACATCGCATTTCGCCGTCTTCTTTCCGAAAAGGACCCGGTCGAAAGAAAAGCGCTCGTTTCTCTTGCGAGAAGGTCCTACCGCGCGGCGCTCGACATCGCTCCGCAGAGCGTGCCGGTTCAGAGCAATCTCGTGGTTCTCGATCTGTATTCAGGACCGACGAAGGAAACTGCATCCCGCGTGCGGTCTCTGATGGACCAGGAACCGTCGAATCCGAGGTGGTACTATCTCCATGCGCTCCTCGGCCAGGGAAAAATCCAGGACACTCTGTACGCCAGTACGCGCGCGATGACGCTTGCGCCCCAGGACTCTTTCATTCGCTACCGGCACGAAGCGCTGTTGATTGCAAACCCGGACGTTGCCGGTCTTGAAACCCGCAGAAACGCCGCAAAATTTCACAGCCGCCTGATGGCTGGCGCGCAGTCAGCGGGCCGCACGGATTTGCGCGATTTTCACGCATCTGCGGCGCTCAGACTTTATCCGGATCAACGCGACGCTTTGAATCTGCTCCTTGATCAGGCGCGCAGAAACGGCGACTACGAGGGCTATCTCGATTATCTGCTTCGCATTCGTCAGGTCGATGCATCGCCTTCCATTCAGTTTCAGATCGATGAAGCATTGCGGCAGAAGAACAAAGATATGGCGATGCGGGACGGATTGTACTCGCGCAGCGCAGGATCATTTCGGCAGAACTATGAGCGCAGTCCTCGCCGCATCCTGGTTTTTGATTTCCGTTCGGAAACTCCCTTTCCGCGCATTCCGGATGCAGGGGAGATTCTGGCGTCCGCTCTGCGTGAGCACCTGACGGTTCGCACGGCGCCTCTGAGCGAGCTCAAGCGCAGGAAAATATTTGAGTCCATCCGTCAGGCGGAGGGACGAAGCGGGCCTGTGTTCTTTACTCCTGCCGCGGTCCGCAGCATTCCCGAGAATTCTGTCTCGGCAATTGTTGCCGGATCATTTGTGCTGCGCGACAACGGTGTGCTCGTTCGGTACGAAGTCTATGATGAACGGGGCGCTCGCATCCTCGACCGATTTGAAACGATCGAAGAGGGGGAAGACGCCCTTCATCGCGCATCCGTGCGCGCTGCGACAAGAATTGCCGGCCTGTTCCTGCCGGCAGGTCAGGTGATTCGAATCGGAGAGTCGGTCTACATCAATGTGGGAAGAGCGGACGGGATCAAGAAGGGTGATGTTCTGGCAATCAAGAGGGGCGGAAGCAAAATCGGTGAGCTGAAGATTGAAGAAACTTCGTATCTCGTCTCGCGAGGACTGCCGAGCGTCGCCCTTACGTCCATTTTCGCCGGCGACCGCGTGGAAAAGGAGCCGCCGCGCAATTAGTACATTTTCTGAACGTCGATCTCAAATGTTTCGACGGCCTGGTTTCCCGCCTGATCGATTGCAGTGATCTTGAGCGTATTGCGTCCGTTCTGAAACGGCAGCGATCCCAGATGATACTGACCCATTCCGAAGATATCTTCGAAGCCTTTTCCTTCCAGGGTCCATTCGTTTCCCTGCACAACAATCTTTTGAAACGTGCGGACCTGCTCCGGCGCGTCATTGAGTTTCCAGCGCAGCTCGAAGATGCCGCGGTTTGTATTCCGTTCGAGTCCCGGATCCTGAATCTGCGCATAGACCGGAAACTGCTGACTCAGGCGGACGTGCGAAACCTTTCCGGCGGGAAGGGTCGTTTTGCCCTGCGGCGTAACGATCGTGAGCGCGCCAATCTCCGGAGGATTCTTGTCGACGATGCCGGGGAGCACGATGAGAGGATTGACAATGGTCCGGCCGTAATCCCGCGAAACAAAGAAGTGCAGGTGACCTCCAACGCTGTGGCCTGTATTTCCGGTAACTCCGAGGATTGAAGTCCCGTCTACCGGTCCCTTTCGATTCTTTGTAATTTTGCCCAGGTGGTAG
>CAZUJO010000467.1:0-3142 GCA_964619995.1 uncultured Leptospiraceae bacterium | reverse complement strand
TCGCATCCGGCTCGATCCCATGGCAGGTCCGAGGTATCCGCGCTGCTCCAGGGTCTCGATGATGTTCGCGGCGCGGTTGTAGCCGATCCGCAGCCTGCGCTGAACATAGCTCGTCGTCGGCTTGCCGCTTTCGAGAATGATCTTCCAGGCCTGCTCGAGCAGCTCCGGATCGATCATACCGTCGTCTACAATCGTTTCTTCTTCCTCGTCCGCGCCGAGCTCGATAAACACGGCCTCTCCATACTTACGCGTCTCAGCAACGATGCTTGCGATCTCTTCTTCTGTGATGAGCGGCGCCTGCACGCGGGTCAGAGCCGGAGAATCCGGCGAACGATAGAGCATGTCCCCGCCCCCGAGCAGCGCGTCGGCTCCGGAATGGTCGAGGATGATGCGAGAATCTGTTTTCTGCGAAACGTGGAAGGCTACTCTCGCGCCTGCATTCGCTTTGATGTGGGGAGTGATGACGTCCACCGAGGGACGCTGCGTCGCCATGATCATATGAATGCCGACGGCCCTTGCCTTTTGAGCGATTCTCCAGAGAGCGTCTTCGGTTTCCTTCGGCGACACCAGCATGAGATCGGAGAGCTCGTCGATCACAATGACGATGAACGGCATGCGTTCCTTTCCTTCTGCCTGCATACGCGCATTGTAAGAAAGGAATTCGCGTGACTTGGCCCGCGACAGGTGCGCATAACGGTATTCCATTTCCTGGATGCTCCACGCGAGGGCTCTGGCTGCCTGACGCGGATCTGTGATCACAGGGGTCAGCAAATGCGGAATGCCTTCGAAGAGCTTCAGCTCGACCATCTTGGGGTCAATCATGATGAAGCGCACTTCTTCCGGACTGTACTTGTACAGGAGAGAGGCGATCACACTGTTCAGATAGACCGACTTGCCCTGACCTGAAGCTCCTGCAATCAACAGGTGCGGCGCGCGCGTGATATCAAGGAACAGGTTCTTGCCGGCGATGTCTTTCCCGAGCACAATGCCGAGCCGCTTCTTGTCGAAAAACTCGCGGTCGCGGCGCGCGATGTCGCCGAGCGTGACGGTCTGGCGCACGCGGTTTGGAATTTCAAGGCCGACCGTGGGTTTTCCGGGAAGGGGTGCCACAATCCGCACAGAAGGCACGGCCAGGTGCATGCGGATTTCACTTTCAATGCCGAGTATCTTGCTCAGTCGAACGCCCGAATCCAGGAGAATTTCGAATAACGTTACAATTGGACCGCGCTGCGTGCGCACAACGCGTCCGGGAATCGAAAAGTCTTTCAGCACCTTCTCGATCTTTTCTGTTGTTTCCGCAACTTCCCTCTCTGCGTCCTGGACGGGAATCGCCGGGGAAAGACTCAAAATATCGGTCGCAAGCGAGTAGCGTCCGCCCCGCCTGCGGATGGCAGGAACTGCAGTCGGCGGATATTCTTTTGCCAGCGGCAATTCTTGCTGCGCGGGCTCTTCTTCGTCTTCAAAAGGAGCATCCATCTTCACGCTGGCCGGTTTCGCTGCTGCGGCCTCAGCAAGGCCCGGAGTTTCTTCGTCCAGCTCCTCAAATGCATCTTCGTCCGAGCCGGCCTCTTCGGACTCATCTTCCCAGATCGATTCAGCCGGCGGCATCGGAGCCCTTTCGCTCACGGATACATAAGCTGCGGACTCGAACGCCTCCCCGGCCTGGGACTGCCGCTCCGACGATTCTGAACCCGGCCCCGATGGAACATTCAGGGTCCGATCTTCTTCAATTCGCTCCGCCAGGGCAATTCCGCGCGCTTCTTCGGCGCGCGCCGACTCCCGAGTCGCCTGGAGTCGCGCAGCCATCACGCTCGAAGGCGTGGGGAGGTTCTGTACCCATGAACCGGTTGTCTGCGGCACGCTCGACGGCCTGCGAAAGAAGAACCGGGACTGGTCGGCCGTAAACTGGCCGTCGTACGGCCCCATTTCTTTCACATAGCGGCTGTTATATGACGGTGTCTGCGACGGGGCTGCTTCCACGCTCGCCGAACGGAGAATGCCCCCGGACAGAACCTGGCGGGACCCATGGTCCGTATGCGCTTCCGAGGATTTGTGAGCCGCATCGCTGATCACTACGGGAATGCTTGTCTCGGGCGGACGCGAAGGAGCGACCGCTTCTTCGACGCGCTCGAAGAACGGCTTTGATCCCAGAAACTCACGCTTGAAAAACTTCACGTCATCCTCCGATGCTTCCACTTTCTTTTTTTGATTCAACCAGGCGTAAGCAAGACCTGCAAGTCCTGCCGCTCCGAGAAGCATCCCCATTTTTCCGCTTCGTTCGGCTTCCGGCGCACTCGGTCCGGCTTCGCCGGGCGCGCCCGCATTTGCCTGAGGTCCGCCTCCGGCAGCTGCTTCCTCATTCTTTCCGCCGGTCTCAATGCGAGCGTACAGCTTCGCAATCATCTGTCCGGCTTCCTGGGCCGAGGTCCCCGTCGAAAGCAGGAACGCGGGCACGAAAATTCCAAACGAAACAATGAATCCGCCCCATCGTCCGAATGCGAACGACAGCATGCCGCCTAACGTCTCTCCGATCCAGCCGGTGCTCGTCAGTTCCGTGATCAGTCCAACCCAGATCGCGGCGGTCACAGCGAGCACAAACATGCTCGTCATGCGCAGGAGCGGCTCGACCAGCTCCCCGCGATAGAGGGCAAAGCCTCCCATATAAAGAAGGCAGATCGGAATGAGAAATGCCGTGCGGCCGAACAGATAATACAGAAACGAAGAGGAATACATTCCAACCCGGCCGATCAGGTTCGTTTCGGGCACGGGTGTGCTGGTGTGGGTGGCCAGAGAGAAAAATACGAGAATGCCGACGAGGAAGATCAGGAACGATCCTGCATCCTTGAGGTTCTTCTGCGCCATGACCCTATTTTCGGCGTTCTGGCGCAGGTCCGTTTTTCTTTTTCCAGGCGCCTGGCCTGCAGATGTCAGGCGATTCCGGTGCTTCCGAATCCGCCCGATCCGCGGTTTGAGCCGGACAGCGAATCCTGGGTCACAACCTCAAAATCGGCCTTTTCCCATTTTTCAAGGAGGAACTGGGCGATTCGATCCCCGGAGCGGATCGTGAAATTTTCCTGGCCCAGGTTTGCGAGGATGACCTGCAGTTCGCCCCGGTAGTCCCAGTCAATGGTGGCGGGCGCGT
>CAZUJO010000466.1:0-3160 GCA_964619995.1 uncultured Leptospiraceae bacterium | reverse complement strand
GCCCGCACCATTTCGCGCGACTGCGAAGGAGGATAGAGCCAGTCTGATTCAAAAGATATCACAAGGAATTTCGCTTTGATGTCTTTCAGGACTTCTTCCGGAGGACGCCCTTCAAGCAGATCAAAGTTGTCGAGCGCCTTCGTAATGTACAGGTATGCGTTCGGATCAAATCTCCGCACAAAGCTCTCGCCCTGATACTGCAAATAGCTTTCAACAGAGTACTGAGGAAACAGATCCGCGGCAGACGCAGGCTTCTGCAGCTTGCGCCCGAATTTCTGGTGCATGGAAAATTCGGAAAGATACGTCACATGACCGATCATGCGCGCAACAGCAAGTCCGTGCTCGGGTCGATTGCGGCCGTAGTAGTCGCCGCCCTGCCAGTTTGGATCCGACAGGATCGCCTGACGGCCGACTTCATTGAATGCAATTTGCATGGCCGAATGTGCCATACAACTGGCGATCGGAATGCAGCAGCGAACCCGGTCCGGATAGTCCGTCGCCCAGACGAGCGACTGCATGCCGCCCATGCTCCCGCCGACTGCTGCAAAGAGCTTCTCAACACCCAGATAATCGAGCAGGTTTACCTGTGCTGCCACCATATCGCGGATCGTCACGGGAGGAAAACTCATCCCGTAGGGGCGGCCGGTTTCTGGATCAATGCTGCCGGGCCCGGTCGATCCGTTGCAGCCGCCGATTACATTGGAACAGATTACGAAGAACTGATTCGTGTCGATCGTCTTGCCGGGACCCACATGGAAGTCCCACCAGCCGGGCTTTCCGGCTTCGTTCGTTCCTGCCACATGAGCATTGCCGCTTAACGCGTGACAGATCAGGATTGCATTGTCTTTTGCGGGCGACAGCGTGCCGACCGTGAGATAGGAGATGTCAATGGCAGGGAATCTGTAGCCCGACTGCGTGGTAATTCCAGGCAGCCGCGCTACAACAGGGTCCGTTCGCCCGAGCGCCGACTGATAGTCACGGCGCCCGGAGTCTTGAAGGTCGTCGCTCTGCAATTATACTTTGTCCAGAGCCTGCTTGAGATCGGCTTCGATGTCTTCGTATCCCTCGATGCCGACAGAAAGACGGACGAAATCGTCCGTAACACCGGTCGAAACCTGCTCCGCCGGAGTCAGCTGCGAGTGGGTCGTCGTCGCGGGATGAATCGCAAGACTCTTTGCATCGCCCACGTTTGCAAGATGGGAGAAGAGCTTCACGCTGTTGATGAATTTCTTGCCCGCCTCGCGGCCGCCCTTGATACCGAAGCCGAGAATTGCTCCGAAAAGTCCGCGGTGGAAATACTTCTTCGCAAGCGCATGGCCCGGCTGATCGGGAAGGCCTGGATAGTTTACCCAGCTCACTTTCGGATGCGACTTCAAGAACTGCGCCACGCGAAGAGCATTCTGGCTGTGGCGCTCCATGCGAAGATGAAGAGTTTCAAGTCCCTGAAGGAAGGTCCACGCATTGAACGGGGACATAGCGGCGCCGATGTCGCGCAGCCCCTGCACGCGCGCTTTGATGATGTACGCAATGTTCACTCCGCCGAACGGCTCAAACTTTCCGAATACATCCCAGAATTTCAGTCCGTGGTAGGACTCATCCGCTTCCGTGAACATCTTGTGACGTCCCTGATTCCATGCGAACTTTCCGGAATCGATGATGATGCCGCCGATCGATGTTCCGTGGCCGCCAATGAACTTCGTCGTCGAGTGCACGACGATGTCGGCGCCGTGATCAAACGGACGCAGAAGATACGGAGTTGCCAGCGTGTTGTCGATGAAGAGCGGAAGGCCTTCCGCATGCGCGATTTTGCTGACCGCTTCGAAATCGAGGACATCGAGGCGCGGGTTGCCGAGAGTCTCTGCGAAGATCAAACGTGTCTTTGCAGTGATCGCCTTCTTGAATTCTTCCGGCTTCGAAGGATCCACGAATTTCACAGTGATGCCGAGCTTTGGCAGCGTATAGTGAAACAGATTGTATGTGCCGCCGTAGAGAGAGGCAGACGAAATGATCTCATCTCCTGCCTCGGCTGCATTCAGAATCGCAAGGGTCTCTGCCGCCTGACCGGAGGCTGTTGCAAGAGCCGCCACGCCGCCTTCCAGAGATGCAAGACGCTTCTCCAGCACGTCAGTGGTCGGATTCATGATCCGCGTGTAGATGTTTCCAAATTCCTGCAGCCCGAAGAGCCGCGCTGCGTGCTCTGTATCGTCGAAGACATAGGATGTGGTCTGGTAGATCGGATAGGCGCGCGATTTGGTGACGGGATCCGGCACCTGGCCGCCATGTACGGCGATGGTCTCTTGTTGATTCATACTCATAGCTATAACCCTCAATTCAGTCCGGTATACGTCGTGTAAACCTTTTCATAACCAATACCAGAAGACAGGCCCATCGCGCAACACAATTATTCCTATCTGAATACTAGGAATTATTGGTCGATGGCTTTCTTCCGATGATCCAGCCTCCGATCGAGCGCCGCTCCATATTGTCGCTGTGAAATCCAGGCGGAACGAGAGGCAGGTCTTCCGAGTGAAGAATCTCCAGATCGCGCAGGACGAGCGAGCGGTAGACTGAGTCCTGCTCTTCGCGCGCGCGTCCCCGTAAAATCGGCTGAGGCATTTCCGGGACTCCCTGGAAAAAGAGGACCGACCCTTCGCTTACAAGAGCGACACAGTCCACCCACGTGCGCCTTGCTGATTCCACGTGCAGACGCGTCTTGCGCGCGAACGCAAGCAGCTCCTCCGCGAGGGAATAGCAGTCCTTCACATTTCGACACAACACGCGAACGCAGTCTCCATCCCAGTGCGCGCGAATCGCTTTGCGTTCGCAGAGCTGAAAAATGCGGCCGGTAAAGCCGTCCCATTCTGTTTCGAAAGCGCCCGGCGGAAACGATTCCATGGCCTCTTCCACGCCGCGCACATAGAGCGACAGAAGCGCGCCTTTCACCTCGCGGCGCGGCACGCTGCCCGTGCGCAGAAACACCTGTGCGTCGTCTGAGCCGTAGGCGCGCCTTACAAACTGCAGCGTGCGTTCCTCGGTCCGGCGCGCATGACGCATGGCCGCTCCCATGGTTTCGCGGCTGCGCCGAATGCGGGCCGCAAGCAGAAACGCGCTGCGGGCGGAAATCATCGCCAGAATCGAGACTCCAACAGCGGCGTAGAGA